>NZ_JBOFRG010000333.1:0-3031 GCF_051650885.1 Clostridium sp. | reverse complement strand
GTCTTTACTCAAGAAGGCTTTCAAGTATTGCTATAAAACAATCTGAGGGGAATATTGAAGAGGCAGTATTTTTATTAAGGGCATATAGGTCAACTCTTGAAAGAAAATATTATACAAATATCTCTGATACAAAGGATGGTTTTGTGAAAAGAAGAATATCTGCAAGCTTTAAAGATATTGAAGGAGGACAAATTTTAGGAGCTTCTTATGATTATACTCATAGGCTTTTAGATTTTTCTCTTGTTGATGAAAAAACTGAAGAGATAAAAAGATTTTTAGAAGACTTTGATTTAAGCTTAGAGGCGAGAGATGGAAGTCTTAGAAATATTCCAAAGGTTGTAGATAGTTTAAGAGATGAAGGAATTTTAGAGAAGATAGAGTTTAATGATAATGAGCCTAGTGATATTACAAAGGAGGCTTTAGAGTTTCCAAGCAATAGAAGTGAGAGACTTCAAAGCCTTACACGGGGTAGTACAGGTGCTGTTAATGCTCTTGCATATTCAGCTTTTAGAAGTTGTGGAATTGAGCATCCAACAGTTGGAGAGCTTAGAGTTATAGATATGCCTTTAGTAGTTTTAGATGATTATTATATTGGAGAGGTTGAGGTTACAGAGGTGGAAACTTTAATTCCAATTGAAGTAAATAATGATGGAAAAAAAGAAAGAGGCTTCTCAATTGGATATGGAGTATGCTTTGGGCAAAATGAAACAAAGGCTATTTCAATGAGTATTTTAGATAGATGTTTAGAAGAAAAAAATAAAGATTTTCCAACAGGAGATGAGGAATTTGTTCTTTATAGTATAGATGTAATTGAATCATCAGGCTTTATGTCTCATCTTAAATTACCTCATTATGTTACCTTTAATGCAGAGCTTCATAGTGTACGAAATACAAGGGAGGGAAAGAAAGATGAGTAATTATAATTTTGCCTTCTTTGATGAAGGTTCTAAAAGAGAAATAAGAAGGGCAAGCCTTAAGGCAGTAGCTATTCCAGGATATCAAGTTCCCTTTGCATCAAGAGAAATGCCAATAGGAAGAGGATGGGGAACAGGAGGACTTCAGCTTACATTATCTTTAATAGGAAGAAGAGATACATTAAAGGTTATTGACCAAGGTTCTGATGAATCTGTAAATGCTGTTAATATAAAAAAGCTTATTCAAAAAACTACAGGAGTAAGAGTAACAGATAAAACAGAAGAGGCAAGCTTAATACAATCAAGACATAGAATACCTGAAGTTCCTTTAAACGAAAATCAAATTTTAGTTCTTCAAGTGCCAACACCAGAACCACTTAGAATGATTGAAAAAAGTGAATTTAAAACAAAAAGACTTCATGGAGATATGGAATACAGTGGAGCTTACTTAATGCTTTTTGAGCAAATAATAAAATATAGAAAAATGACAACAGGAGCTGACCATCCTATCTTAGTAAATGATAGATATGTTACTGCACCAAGTCCTATTCCAAAGTTTGATAATGAAAAAATGAATATGAATGAGGCTTTGATTTTACTAGGGGCAGGAAGAGAAAAAAAGATATATGCAATTCCTCCATACACAAAGATTAAATCTTTAGATTTTGAAGATTATAAATTCTTAAAAGAAAGCTTTAAAGGAAAGAAATGTAGGCTTTGTGGCTCAGAAGATACTTTCTTAGATGAAGTTATCCATAGTGTTACAGGAGAAAAATATTATCAATGTAATGATACTTCATATTGTCTAGATAAAAGAAATAAGGTGGAGGATATTTAAGATGGAGATGTTTGAAAAAGAAGTTTTAAGCATAAAGAATTTAAGGAAAGTTTTTGGAAAAGGTTGCAGTAAATGTAAGGATTTAAAAAATGTAAAGCTTGAAAAAAACTATTGCAAGGAATGTGGGACTGTATATGCCTGTCGTGATATTTCACTTAACCTTTATGAAGGTGAAATCTTAGGGATAGTTGGAGAAAGTGGAAGTGGAAAATCAACCTTAATGCAATCCCTTTATTTTGATAGAGAGATATCTAGTGGCGTGGGATATATGAGAGATTATAAAAATGGAGAAGTAAATATATTTAATGAATCAACACAAATGAAAAGATGGATAAGAAATAATGTGTTTGGAAAGGTATATCAAAATCCTATGCTTGGTTTAAAAATGGATTTTTCATGTATTGGAAATATAGGAGAAAAGCTTATAGGAGCTGGAGAAAGAAATGTTTCTAAAATGGAAGCGCGCGCAAAGGAGCTTTTAGAATGTGTAAATATTCCTATATTTAGAATGGAAGAAGAACCTAAAAACTTCTCAGGAGGAATGCAACAAAGAGTTCAAATTGCAAAGGCATTATCAAATAATCCACCAGTTCTTTTATTAGATGAAGTTACAACAGGTTTAGACCTTTCAGTACAAGCAAATGTATTAGATTTAATAAAGAAACTACAAAGAGATTTTAAGATAAGTATGATAGTTGTATCCCATGATTTAGGAGTAATAAGAATGCTTGCAGATAGAACAATGGTAATGCTAAATGGTGAAGTTATAGAAGAAGGACTTACAGACCAAATATTAGAAGACCCAAAACATGAATATACTCAAAGACTTGTATATTCATTATTATAATATATATGAAAGATTCCATAGTTAAATCTATGGAGTTTTTTATTTGCATACAAATAAAAAAATTTGTATGAGAAAAGAGAATGTTATAGAAAGGGATATAGTGTATGATATAATAAAGTAAATGGTAATAAAAGGAAGTGAGTAAAGTGAATATTAAAAAGATTCTAGTAGTAAGTGTGCTAGCTATTATTGTAAGTCTCGGGATTTCTTTTATCGGTAAATTTAATATGAATGATGTGTTTTTCATTGAGGGGATTGTTCTTGTTGTTGTAGGACTTCTATCATCAATGGGAGGAAACTCAAATGGTGCTGGAATACAAGGACTTGGAAGTAATAATTCTCAATACATCACCAATGCAAGCATAGAAATAAAACGCATGGAAGAAAAGAATGGAAAAAACAAAAGTAGCGTAAATTTTGATAACATAAATA
>NZ_JBOFRG010000332.1:0-2168 GCF_051650885.1 Clostridium sp. | reverse complement strand
AAAACTGTCATCAAGTGGAGAGAGAGGGAAGATCAGAATGGCTAATGTGCAGGCAATATACTCTACTACTCTACTATACTAAGTTAAATCAAATGTGCAGTGTTGTCATGGTACCACAAGCAAACAACAGGACTCCAGGTCTGTTTGTTTAAAGATGCGAAGGCCAGATCAGGAAGCTTGAAAAAGTAAACACAAAGTTAAAGTCTCAGTATGCTTCAAACAAACTAGGTCGTCTAAAGGCAAAAGTGTTTATACCTGTTCCGAATGGCCACACTGGAAGGTGGGGCAAAAAGCCTGCCATCATAGTCTCCCAGTATCATCACACTGCCTCCTCGATCTCTCCTCAAGAAATCTGTCTTTTGCTTGTTTGTAGACTCGACACGATGAATTGTACAAATGGGGATAATGGCACACACCTGCGAACTCCTCTACTTCTTCATCTTCTCTACTCAAAGGTATTTATTGTGTTGCACCTTTACACACCAGGCAACTTTGCTGCCTGAAGTGATCATGATTGTTGGATTGTGTGGGGGTTTCCGACGCTGTTAGACAATCCAACAAACACTTTGTTTGGAGCATATGGAAACCTTTATTCTAAAACTAGAACAAATGTTCAGCCGTCTCACAATTTTCACTTCCTACACTTGATTGGGCAAGCCTAGCTTAAATATTTGCTTACTATGCTAGTCTGGCTAGGTTCAGGGAGTTGAGGTGGCAGGTGACATTATCCAAAACATTTGCTTATTGATCTGGCACATATCTGACTGGGCTGAAGAATTCTCAAGTGGATGTCTCCAGACTTAAATCTTGCAGCAAATACTAAGCTCAGAAGATGCCATCTGGCTGCGCAAGGCTGAGTGAATATGTTCTGTTACATTATGTTGTTTTAAGTTGCAGGTATGTATTAAAGAGAATTGAACAAGGCAAAACTTTTAGCTAGTGTGTACACAGTGCCACCAAATGTGACACTGCCTGTAAAAACACACCAATCTAATTTTTGTTTGGACAATACGGCTGGCTTAACCCACCATTATTTCACACATTCCCACATATGTATGAAATGGGTTCAGAAAGTACTGGGACCCATTCACTTTTACTACTTTTTGTTGTGTTACAGACTTAGTTTAACCAAATCAAATTTAGAATTTCAGTCCAAATCAATTGCACACAAAAATTTCAAATATATTAAAATTTAAAAAATGTTTGGTAGTTTTCAGAGACACCAAATTCAGTGGTGACAGCTTCAGGTGGCTTGAGGTTTGTCTGATGCCTGGTGCTTCTAACAGTTGTGTTCACCTGGTTTGTCAGCTCTGGTAGATTGGATGAGATCTTTAGGTCTGTCCTCAGATTTTCATTTCTTCGGCTTGGCCACTTGGTGGCTTGTCCTGATGTTACTCTTCTAACATTTTCTTGGCTGCGTGCTTCATTGTTATCTTGCTCAAAGAATCTTCAGCCAAGTCACTTTTAAAGTATATTTCTGTTTTTGACATTCATTGACCATCCCTTGACCCCTGACTGCACTCCCAGTCTCTGTCATCATAATGCATTTACTGAATGATGACTGTATGACTGCATGATCATGCCACAACTCTTCTTCACATTTGCGGTATTGGCCAGAGATGAACTGTTACATTTTGCACATTCAAATCAAAAGATAGTTGAGCCAAAATGGGAACTGAAACTTTGATCTTTATTTTTTATGAGAGCTTTACCTCATTTTTGATTTTTGAGGAATTAATCATGTTTGGGTTTTTTTGTTTATCTGTAATATGACAAATTTACAGAGACCTGCTACACAAATATCATATAATCACTTCGATTGATTCATTTTTATTTATTCTTTATGAAGGACAAACATATATTTTTAAGCACAAAACAGCAGCAATCATTGTTTTACAGTTTAACTCATCTAACATTGAAATCAAAGTAAACTTCTATTTTCTGTCTCTTTCTTTTCATCTTTTTCACATTCAGCCAAGAAACATCTATATCACAAATATACTTCAGTAATAACAATAATAACGTCCTTCTGTTAATACGTTTTGCAGATGATTACACATGCATGATATAGCACATTTATTTTGTCCCTTCAAGAATCATTTATTGTGATAATCCTGTAAACTGCATGTTAGTGACAGCCCTCACAGATCTTCTTAATCATTCTTTGC
>NZ_JBOFRG010000331.1:0-3201 GCF_051650885.1 Clostridium sp. | reverse complement strand
AGTACCATGTAGTTGCTTTGGGTGTCAGGTAAATGCAACTACTCGATCACAGGCAAGTTTATTTATATAGCACAATTCTTAATAGTAAGAACGTGCTTTACAAATGAGCAGCATAGCAGCTGAAAGCTGCTTCACCATGTTTAGTTCTGACAGTAGATATTACCAACTGATTTCGCACCAGTGAGTAGAAGTGTAGTAGGTGACCTATATGTAAGATCGTTTGGTCCAGCTTTACCAATCTATAAACAAGCAGCAGTGCTTAAAGTCAATTCTGTGAGTTGTGGAAGCCAGTGTAAGGGCTTAAGTGTCGGGATAATATGGTCGGTTCTCTACAAGCCAATCAAGCAGCTTCCTTTTGTACAAAATGCAGCAGCTAGTTTGACTGTCTTTTTAGGAAGACCTGTGAACAATTGCACCTTTACTGGATATGAAATCACAAATTAGTTTATAAGTCTCTTCATAGTCATGTTTGACAAGAGGTTTCAAAGTTTGGTTATGTTTTTCAGATGGTAAAAAGCTGATTAAGTTATTGTTTTCACATGGCTTTCAAGACAAATGTCAGAATCAACTAAAACACAAAGGATTTTGACTGTCCGCTTGTCGAGAAGAGCAGCAAACCTGATTTTTTTTCAAATGTAACTATTTCAGTTTTGTACAAATTTATCAGAAATAAATTTTGATTCATTCAAACTGTTATATTTTGGTCAACGCATTGTTGTTAATACAACGCGATTCTGGGGTTAGGTCAGGTTAGGTCAGGGCACTATGTAAAATTGTACTGACTCACAAATTACAGCTTTTGCATAAGGGGCAACATTTAATCATCACATGCACAATTTATAGATGACTTGCTACTTTAGGAATAATAAAATACATTAAATAAACATTCATTGTTTAAAAGTAGAACAAGTAGGATTTGTCAGTTGCTGTTGGCAAACACGCTTCAAAGTTGGCCCCTGAATTTGAATGCTCAAATAAATGACAATCTATACTCAGCTAGTCTGTCCAAACAGCGGCTTTCCTGTTTGTGCCCATTTGTATCATATCACAACAGAATAGTCTGTCATATATTTGTTGATGTTATAGATGTTACTGATGATGTTGTTGTACTACACATTTGAATAATTTCTCTACGATAGTTCATATATATAATTAAAAAAATAACAATAACCTTTGATCAGTAAAAACGTTCCACTGTGTCTGCCTACAGGCACCTGTCACATCTTTTTTACTCTTATCTGTTTTTAAGCTGTTTATAAAGTGCACAAACCAAACTCAACTAAAGTAAGTCTAAGGGCATAGTATTTAAAAGGAGGGCACTGGATGGAGTATCCTCATCGTGTAGAATTGGGTTTTTTTTGGCCCGTGGTGTCTGTCTGTGTCTGGGTGTATGTGTGAGAGAGAGCTGCAAAATATGTGACTGCATATCAACAGAAAAATATCTGGCTCTATAAAATGACAAAAGGCTGCATTTATATAGAACTAACTTATTCACCCATTCAGAATGGCATTAGGCACTATGCCATTCTGAATGGGTGAATAAGTTAGGCTATTCAGGCATTCAGGCTAGAAGAACAGCAACAACAGATCCTTGAATCTCAGGCTAGCCGATACTTCGGGAGCAATCTGGATTTATTGGAAAAGAGCAGGTTCTTTAACTGTTAAATGCTCCACAATGTTCCCCAGCAAATCGCTAAATCTGTGTGTCTGCTGTTTGCTGCTGAGTAGCTAGTTTACAGTTTGTTGATCAGAGCTTGTTCACTGAAAACAGCTGCCTGCTGCTGGAAATGAGGATGATGAGGACGGTGAGAGTGATGCAAAAGCGTGCAGTGGGGCGGGCCATAAAACCAAAAAAATGAGCTGACAGAAACTCAAATCTTTTGTGGGTTCATCTGTACAGCGTACCTTTTCCACAATACATGTAGTAATATAAAACATAAAACTGTCAAATCAAAATACTACAGTACATCCGCTAATAAGAGTGTGGCAAGCATTACAATATCAGAGTGACTGGGTTTGAAATAAATGAAAACAATTGGTCCCAGCAACATAACTTAGCAAAATATCTGTTCTCTTTTTCACTTTTTGTAGATTTTCCCCACGCAACTTCAAAATGTCCTCATTCATTACGCCTCGCCAACATCTGACACTGAGTATATTTAGTAGCATGCTAACAAAACGAATCTCTGGTCATTTCAGTATGCACACTGCCAAATTTGAATGGTCTTATTCACGGGATTCCGCAAGGTTCTGTCCTTGGATATGCTTCCTTATAGGCAATGTTATTGGGAAACACTCCATAAACTTTCATTGTTAATTATATCTATCTAATATACTGTTCTCTCTATCGCTCTCTCTCAATTCAGTTGGGCTTTATCGGCAAGCAAACTGATGTTAACATTGCTAAAGCCTGTGCGAATTAAAAACACAAGAATATATACGAATATATAAGAAAATATACATATAAAGTAGGATAATATAGTAAAAATGAGGACTGTCAGAACTAAACATGGTGAAGCTATATTTACTAATATATCACATATCTAGTACAGCCGAACTAGTAATTCAACTTCATCTAGATGATCTACGTTATGAAAACATAAAGATCTTGGTTTATTTCCCATATTTCCGATATCTGTGTTAACATAGTGTATAACAAATCAGTTATTTCATAGATTGCCAAACTTCCTAAAACAGAAAAAAGATAGTACACAGTACGCTAAAACCATTGTGTTATGAATGGTTCAATTGCAATGAAACACTGTATAATGTTTGATAAAGCCATGTTTCTCTACTTTCATAAAGAAAGTAGTCGTAATTAACCAATTTGGATAAGGTGTGATTTCAAAATTAATTATGGTCCTGTAAATTTGGTATAATAATAGTTTGAAAGATCGCTAGTAAATACGATTGTTTCACAACTTGTTCCACACAGCGTCTGTGTATGGCATACGTTACATTGTTATTTGACGACCTACAATGCTGTGTGATGTTATGGTTCAAGAAGAAACACTTTTGTAGCGAATCAGTTCATTATCTTGTTTATGACATGCCATACTAAACTTAATAGAGAAGACTGTTGTACAGCACTTGTAATAAATACTTGTATGGACTCACCATGCATGACAAGGTGACCAATACACTTGGACCTGCGCCACACCCTCAAAAAATGAAGATGCATAAGTACCATGTAGTTGCTTT
>NZ_JBOFRG010000330.1:0-4691 GCF_051650885.1 Clostridium sp. | reverse complement strand
TCCAAGTTTTGAAAGTTGGATCTTCTTCTGCTAATTTAGCTAAAGCTAATCCCATCTTTTCTTGCCCAGCTTTAGTTTTTGGCTCAATTGCAATTGAGATAACTGGTTCTGGGAAGTCCATGCTTTCTAATATTATTGGAGCTGATTCAGCACAAAGAGTGTCTCCAGTAGTTGTGTTCTTTAATCCAACGATAGCTCCTAAGTCACCAGCTCTTAATTCGCTGATTTCTTCTCTTGAGTTAGCGTGCATTTTAACAAGTCTACCAATTCTCTCTTTTTTACCTTTTGTTGAGTTAAGTACATATGTACCACTCTCCATGATTCCTGAGTAAATTCTAGTAAATGCTAATCTTCCAACAAATGGGTCAGTAGCAATTTTGAATGCTAAAGCTGACATTGGAGCTTCATCACTAGCTTCTCTTTCAAGAACTTTTTCTGAATCTTCAACATCCACACCTTTAATAGCTGGGATATCTAATGGTGATGGTAAGTAATCAACAACTAAGTCGATCATTTCTTGAACACCTTTGTTTTTGTATGATGATCCACAGATTACAGGAACTATTTCATTGTTTATAGTAGCTTTTCTTAAAGCTGCTTTTAACTCAGCAACAGTTAACTCTTCTCCATCTAAGTATTTCATCATTAACTCTTCATCAGTTTCAGCTATTGCTTCAAGCATGATGTTTCTGTATTCTTCTGCCTTATCTTTTAATTCAGCTGGGATTTCTCCTCTTTCAATGTCTTTTCCTAAGTCATCTTTGTGAATTAAAGCGATGTTTTCGATTAAGTCAATCATTCCAGTAAATTCTGATTCAGCACCTATTGGGATTTGTATAGCTATTGCATTTGATCTTAATCTATCTCTAACTGAGTTTATACAGTTATAGAAATCAGCACCAGTTGCATCCATTTTATTTACATAAATAGCTCTTGGTACTCCATAGTTGTCTGCCTGTCTCCAAACTGTTTCAGTTTGAGGCTCAACCCCACTTTTTGCATCTAATACTGTGATAGCTGAATCTAGACATCTTAATGATCTTTCAACCTCAACTGTAAAATCTACGTGTCCTGGAGTATCAATGATGTTGATCGCGTGACCTTGCCATTGACAGAAAGTAGCAGCTGAAGTAATTGTTATACCTCTCTCTTGCTCTTGTGCCATCCAGTCCATTTGTGAAGCACCATCATGTGTTTCACCTATTTTGTGTGTTCTACCTGTGTAGAATAATATACGCTCAGTAGTTGTTGTTTTACCAGCATCTATGTGAGCCATGATTCCTATATTACGAAACTTCTCTAACGGAAATTCTCTTCCCACAATAATTCCTCCTCTCAATGAGTAATTTTATATTCGACAAAACTGTTTTGGCCAAAGCCAAAACAGTTTTGAAATTAGTATCTGTAGTGAGCGAATGCTTTGTTAGCTTCAGCCATTTTATGAGTATCTTCTCTTTTCTTAACTGCAGCTCCTGTGTTATTAGCAGCATCCATTAATTCTCCTGCTAATCTTTCACACATTAACTTTTCGCCTCTTTTTCTAGCGGCTAATAATAACCATCTAAGTCCTAAAGTCTGTCTTCTTTCAGCTCTAACTTCTATTGGAACTTGGTAAGTTGCCCCACCTATTCTTCTTGCCTTTACTTCTAATAATGGCATTATATTATTCATAGCTTCTTCAAATACCTCTACGGCATCTTTACCAGTTTTTTCAGCCATTGCTTCAAAAGCTTGGTAACAGATTTTTTGAGCTACTCCTCTTTTTCCATCTAGCATGATCCCGTTTATTAACTTAGTAACAACTTTTGAATTGTATACTGGATCAGGTAAAACGTCTCTTTTTGCGATATGTCCTTTTCTTGGCACTTTGCTTCCCTCCTTAACAAATTAAATTTAAGTTCATCGGTACTCGATATTTCATAATACCGTAAAGCGCTTCTCTCTACATCTATATAAACTAAATAATATTCTTATAAAATCTATGTAAATGCCGTAGATAAGCACTACATTAGTCTAAAAAACTATTTCTTTGGTCTCTTAGCACCGTATTTTGATCTTCCTTGCATTCTGTTGGCTACTCCAGCACAGTCAAGAGCTCCTCTTACTACGTGGTATCTAACCCCAGGAAGGTCTTTTACTCTTCCACCTCTTATAAGAACAACACTATGCTCTTGTAAGTTGTGTCCTACACCACCAATATATGCAGTAACTTCATATCCGTTTGTAAGTCTTACTCTTGCTACTTTTCTTAACGCTGAGTTAGGCTTTTTTGGAGTAGAAGTTTTAACTACTGTACATACCCCTCTTCTTTGTGGGCAGTTTTTAAGTGCTGGTGAGTTTGATTTAGTTGCAGAAACTTTTCTTCCTTTTCTTACTAATTGGCTTATAGTTGGCATTTTTTCACCTCCTGATATTTATTTATCTATATATAAATATTAGATAAATCTTCTTCCATTAATCTTCTTAAGATTAATGATCCAACTGTTTCAATACTTACATTAAGTATTATAGTGAACTATAGTAGATTATACAATATATTAATAATAAAATCTACTACTTTCAATCATAAAATAAGAATTTCTTATTTACAATTATATACGAGTCGCGTGTTAAAAACACACAACTCGTATTTTATCATTTTAAAAATAAGATGTCAATATCTTAAATTACTCTGTAATTAATGAAATTTCTTCTTCAACTACTTCTTCTTCAATATCTAATCTTACATCTCTGTATTTCATTAAACCAGTTCCTGCTGGAATTAGTTTTCCGATGATTACATTTTCCTTTAATCCTACTAATGGATCTATTTTTCCTTTGATTGCTGCTTCAGTAAGAACTCTTGTAGTTTCTTGGAATGATGCCGCTGATAGGAAACTGTCTGTTGCAAGTGCTGCTTTAGTTATTCCTAATAGAACTTGATCTCCCTTAGCTTCTTCACCACCAAACTCTCTAACCCTTACGTTTTCTTCTTCAAAGTCATAAATATCTATAGTAGTACCTGGTAATAATGTAGTATCTCCTGATTCTGTAACTTTTATCTTTCTAGTCATTTGTTTTACAACTACTTCTAAGTGCTTATCGTTGATATCAACCCCTTGAAGTCTATAAACTTTTTGAACTTCTGATAAAAGATATCTTCTAGCTCCGTCAACACCTTTAATTGCCATGATATCATGTGGGTTAACAGATCCTTCTGTTATTTCATCACTCGCTTCTACTACATCATCATTAGAAACTTTAATTCTAGAACCAAATGGAATATCGTAACTTACTTCTTCTCCATCTGCACCAATTACATGTACTGTTCTTTTCTTTTTAGTTTCTTCTAATTTAATTGTTCCATTTATTTCACTTACTATTGCAAGACCTTTTGGTTTTCTAGCTTCAAATAACTCTTCAACCCTTGGAAGACCTTGTGTGATATCTCCAGCAGAAGCAACTCCTCCTGTATGGAATGTTCTCATTGTAAGCTGTGTTCCTGGCTCTCCGATTGATTGTGCAGCTATTATACCAACAGCTTCCCCAATATTAATCTTTTGAGCAGTTGCCATGTTCATACCGTAACACTTAGAACAAACTCCAATTTTACATTTACAAGTGAAAGGTGATTTAATTTTAACTTTTTTGATACCAGCTTTAGTAATTTTTTCCGCTAACGGTTGATCCATATATGTGTCAAACGCCGCTAACATTTCCCCTGTTACAGGATCAATAATATCCTCTGCTGAATATCTACCAGTTAATCTTTCTTCTAATCCTTCTATAACTTCATTTCCTTCTTTTATTTCAGAAACTACTATACCAGTTGTACTTCCACAATCTTCTGATCTTACGATAACATCTTGTGAAACGTCAACTAATCTTCTTGTTAAATATCCTGAATCGGCAGTTTTAAGTGCTGTATCGGCGTTACCTTTTCTTGCTCCGTGAGTTGACATGAAGTACTCAAGTACATCAAGACCTTCTCTGAAGGATGCTCTGATTGGTAACTCTAATATTTTACCTGATGGACTCGCCATAAGTCCTCTCATCCCAGCTAATTGCTTAATCTGAGATTTAGATCCTCTGGCTCCTGAATCTGCCATCATGAATATTGGATTGAATTTATCAAGACTATCCATAAGTACGTTGGCAACATCTTCAGTTGTCTTAGTCCATTTTTCTATTACTCTTTCATATCTTTCTTCTTCTGATATGAACCCTCTTTTATACATTTTTTCTATTTTTTCCACTGTTTCATCAGCTTCTTTTAATAGAACGTATTTCTCATCAGGTACTATCATATCAGATGCAGCTACTGTTATAGCTCCAATTGATGAATAGTGATATCCTAAAGCTTTAATTTTATCTAGCATTATAGATGTTTTAGTTGCTCCATGTTTCATGTAACACTTATTAATTAATGTTCCTAATGACTTTTTAGTTATTAAGAAATCTACTTCTAAGTTAAACATTTCTTCTGGATTCTCTCTATCTACAAATCCTAAATCTTGTGGAATTGATTCATTGAATATAAGCTTACCAACAGTAGTCTTAATTAACCCTGATTTCATTTCCCCATTTACTTCTCTATACATTCTTACAAATATATCAGCATGAATTTCAATAGCTTTTACTTGATAAGCCATTATAGCTTCATCTTTAGATGAGAAGTATTTTCCGCTACCTTCAGCACCTTCTTTATCCAT
>NZ_JBOFRG010000329.1:0-3583 GCF_051650885.1 Clostridium sp. | reverse complement strand
TTATTCTTTGTAGAACCATTCTTCTGGGGTCTCATTTTTAAGATAAATGTCTTTAATGATGTTGTACAAGGGGCCGTGAATAGATCTAATCTTTTTAATGAAAAAATTAAAGATTCTATCAGGCCCTGCATCTTTCCAGCAAGGTAGCCATTTTAATATGTCGTCGAATTCTTCAAGTGTAGGGAAGTACACTGCTTCGAGATCACCGGCTGAATACTCTAAAAGGTACTCTGCGAACAGCTTTGTATCCGCTTTAGAGTCATCAGGCTCCCACATCTTTGACTATGTGGTTATGATATCCTCCGCAGGGATTTTATGCTTCGGTTTCGCTTCTTCAGAGAGATCCCTATAGAATCGTCCTCGGAAGAGCTCGAACTTTGTGTTCTCCATTCTGAACTTCTTCCTATTATCCCACTTAATGATCTTATCGGCATAGATAGTCGATCTGTCGGATAAGTGCGAGATTATCTTAGTGAGATCGTTTGTTTTAGCAAGTATGAGCCCATATGAAGCCATTAGTCTCCTTGCTTCCTTCAGATTTTCACTATTCAAGGTAGTGCTGTCCTCCTTATACCTGCATAAGAGGGCTTTTTTCGCGTCAAGCTCCGTTATCTTTTTATGGATGTTTGCGAGCCATTCACTTTTGGGCCTGTCTTTTGCTGTTAGGGTCTGGTAGGACAGCTGAACAGATTGAAGGATCCTTACGACGTCTGTCATATTCTTACAGGGGTGGGTTTTTATAAAGTCCCCTACTACTTCGTCCAGCATGTCTAGTAATTTTGAATCAACCTTGAGCAAGCAGATTTTCTTGGTGGGGTTCACATCAGTGACCCCCCCTTGCTTATTCTTCTCCATGTTTGTAGAAATTCTTCAGCTACTCTGCCTCGTAAGGCTGTATCCTTGAGCGAGGCAACTTTAAAGATATCATCAAGCATTTTTAACCGCTTGATTCCGTCCTCTTTTGTAAAGCCTCTAACTCCAATTGGACTTCCTGCTGGTGTAACAAGAATTGCTCTTACACGTTTTTTGAATAAAGTTTCGGAAAGCTTTGTGCGAAACTTATCACAATAGAAGGAGGTTGCTCTCAGCCATCCACCACTTGGCATTTGATTCCATCTGCTCAAGATTGCAATGAAGGCTTCCCTTGGCCAGTCTCTTTGAAAGGCATGAACTTCCTCGAGTATCGCTTCTAAAGAAGCAAGAGCGTTGGGGATTTTGGGCTCTTCGGCCTTACCATCCCCGTCTTCACATCCCTGTGTTATATCCTAACATATAACATCATTCTATTTTATTTCTTATTGGTTATTTTATTTATCATATATCATCTTTGATTCCTGAAAAGTGACAAAGCATTTTTATTAGTGTATTTATAAGTAAAGGAGATTGATCGCATCAGTTAATCAAATTTAAAACTATAAAAGAAAAACAATTCAGACAATTATGCGAATAAATAAATTACCAAATACAAATATAATAGAGTTCTATTTAAAAAACAATACCATTCCACCTAAGGATGACACATATATAGAGAGAGAAAAGTTGCCAGAGAAAATAAAAGATGTTTTATTTGTGATAGATTTGGGCATTACGCTAGAGAATTGGCGTAATATTTAAGGAAGCGCCCAGTGGAGAGGTAATACTCGATCACACTTTTGGTATAGGGCTCAATGCTTCCTAAAGGCTTACCAGTACCTTGAACACGTTTATTTTTATTAAACATTTTATTGTTGTTGGTCATTAGTGAGTTCTGTATTTTTGGCGTTTCCGACCTATTTAATCTTTTATTTGTTTGTTTGTGTTTATTTGACGTGATGTGAATTAATCATTGTAAACAAATAAACAATTTAACAAACTAATTGCATGTGGAATAGAATATTACCACACATGGACTGCTCTTAGCGGCTTATACAGACCCACCTAGGCCAAGTAATTCATAAATTGACTTTAAATAGGCCAAGTAATTCTCATCTTGACTTAAACAGCAGTGACGTACCCGTTTGTAGTAGGTTAAAAAAGAAATTTAATCCGGAACCATGCTATTCTGGGTCATCTAAACACCCAGTTTCACATGATTTTGGATGGACAGTCTTCTAATTAATGCATACAGCTTTTTTGCATCCCCTAATAAAACCTCCAATAAGGAAAATTTCAGTTCAGACTAAAACTTTTGCATTAACTAGTATGCAAGTCTAGCATTGAAGACTCAAACTAATACTGAAATATCTTTCAACATTAGCATAGAGAATTTGAACCATTAAGACTCTAAATCAGTGTAAATCATATTTAGTCGTTGTGATATTGCACCACAAATTCCACTCTGTACCACGTGGAGGTATTTCGTTTTTAAGAGCAACTTAGACCAAGCAATTTATTTATAGTTAACATCAAGTATCACGACAATCTTAAAAAAAAAGTATTAGTTTCACTGTCTAATCTACAAAGACAAGACAAAGATTCATCCCTTACGTCTTGACATGGGACTGGATGGTAACGAGCTACTAGAACAAGCACATCAAGGAGCTTGGAGTACAATCAACCTTGAAAGCATACATCCGATCGGTTGTGCTGAAGAAGACCTTGGAGAGGATATCTTTGGACTAAAGAAGTGGACTCGACCAAGACGAAGCTGGAACGAGAAAATGGAGAGAGCAATGGGAAACTAGTGAACCCATTATAGAAGAGGAAAGGAAAATTAATTCCCTCCAACATAAAGACAAGGGAACCTGAGATTCATGAAGACATCACCGAACATCAATCAGGTAAGGTAAAATCACTTCTTGACTCTCCTATCACACCTAGCTAGAGTGCATACAAAGGTTACAAATTAACCCAATATATCGTTTATTTTTTAAAGTTTCACCCCTTTGTTTTCCCCTAGATTTGAATTTACTTTGTATATCTCCTTTTGTTTGGTCATTATACACCCATACTAATATTCTTTAGTTCGTTACCTTTATTGATTATAATTTCTTACTTCCACTTTATTTACGAGAAAAATTGAAAAGGTTTTCTCACTATTGTCTTTTTATCATCCCGAACTAAAGACCTGAGTTTCTATTGTGATTTCTCGTAAACCGAATTTTTTATTTTCACTAGTTGTTTTTATAACAATTCTATAAAAACATTTTTTTTCTCAATTTGTTAGTCTTGAAACTGAATGCATGAACTTTTATTCTTCTTTACTTTAAATTCGAATTAAAGATTAAAAGAAAAGCTTTCAGCAACAACTCTTTGGCTACAACATTCTCCTTAACACCAACAATCCTTCTATGTGTTTATTATGTAAGTAATTTTTTGAAAATTTTATTCATCATTCATTACTCACATCTGAAATAACAGCTCTTGAGAACTCATTTTAAAAATATGAGTGTCGTAGACGAAACAACTCTTCTACGATTCTGAAACCTTCATCTGTTATTTGGCATCACTTTTGTGACTTGTGTCGCAATTATCTATAAATATCCGTGTTTTCACCATTCCTTGTTATCCTTTCACACAGCAACAATAAACTACTTCTTTACATTACGACAATAATAAAATAGCTTTCTTTTTACGTTAAAATTTTAATTTTCCAAAGTAAACT
>NZ_JBOFRG010000328.1:0-27838 GCF_051650885.1 Clostridium sp. | reverse complement strand
AGTATCAAGTGGATCCAAGCCTTCCACTAGAAGCTGACAGTGCGGAAAGTAATTTAGTTATAACTAAATTAAATAATGCAGATTTAACTATAACTAAACAAGTAGATAAAAAAGGTGCAGACCTTCAAGATGTCTTACTTTATACTTTAGTTGTAAAAAATTTAGGTAATACAAATGCAAATGAGGTAGTTATAAAAGATACAATTCCAAATGGAACAGAATTTATAAAAAATTCAGTAACTGTTGATAATATACCACAACCTGGAGTAGATCCACAGGTTGGTATACCTGTTAGCAATATTCCAGCAGATGGAGTTGTTACTATCACATTTAATGTTCAAATTGTTACATTACCAACAGTAAATCCAATTCCAAATGATGCAAATGTTGCCTATAAGTATACTGTAGATCCAAGCATAGTAAATGGAAAAGCTAGTGGCGCATTATCAAATGTTGTTACAGTTCCAGTAAGTCATGCAGAGCTTGCTAATATAAAAGGTGTTGATAGAAACTTTGCAACTGTAGGAGATAATGTTGAATACACATTAACCCTTTCAAATAGTGGAAATGTTGATGCAACAAATGTAATTTTATACGACACAATTCCAAAAGATACTGTATTCATAGTGGATTCAGTAGTGGTAGATGGTGTCAATAAGCCAGGAGTTAATCCAGAGAGTGGTATTCAAATTGGAACTATAAAACCTAGTCAACAAGTTCAAATCAAGTTTAAAATCTCTATAACAACTATTCCAAGTATAAACCCAGTTCCAAATAATGCGAGAGTGTCATATAACTACACAGTTGAAAATGTTGGGACTAAATCTATAAACAAAGAAACAAATTTTGTTAATACAAGAGTTAATGATGCAGATGTAGCTGGAATTAAAAGTGTAGATAAAAAGTATGCTAATGTAAATGATGAAATAACATACACAATCACTTTAATAAACAGCGGAAATATAAAAGCAGACAATATGATTTTTTATGATACTATTCCAGGAGATACAACATTTAAGGCCAATTCATTAACAGTTGGTGGAAATGTTCAAAGTGGTGTTAATCCTCAAACTGGTGTAAGTATTTCTCCACTTGGACCAGGACAAAGCGTAACTATAAGCTATAAGGTTATAGTTAATACAATTCCAGCAATAAATCCAATTCCTAATAGTGGATTTGCAAATTATGATTTTGTTGTTGATGAGCAAACAGGTTTAACAAAGAAGGAAGGTTTAAGTACAAATATTGTATATACAACTATTTCTAAAGCAATTCTTGAAACCTTTAAATATGCGTCTAAAGAATATGCAGATGTAGGGGAAGAAGTAACGTACACAATAGTATTTAAAAATAAAGGAAATGTTCCTTCAGAAGATACCTTATTTATTGATACAATTCCAAATGATGCAACCTTTGTAGAAAATTCAGTAACCTTAAATAATGCAATTTTAAATGGTGCAAATCCACAAAGTGGAATTTCAATTGGAAAGGTACTTCCAAATCAAAACCAAACAATCACATTTAGAATCAAAATAAATACAATTCCAAATCCAAATCCAATAGTGAATAGTGGTGCTACTAAGTATGCATACACAGTAGATCCATCTATGGCTGGAGCTAATAAAAATGAGGTATTAACAAATGCAGTTAATACACAAGTAAATCGTGCAATACTAGAGAGAGTAAAGGTTGTAGACAAAGCATATGGAGTTATCGGTGAAGAACTAAGTTATAGTATCGGTATAAGAAATACTGGAAATACTGATGCAAATAATATTATAGTTACAGATACAATTCCTAAAGATACAAGCTTTATTCAAGGTTCTGTAACAATAAATGGTATTTCTAAAGGCAATGCAAATCCAGAAGCAGGAATAAATGTAGGAAATTTAAAACCTAGTGAAATAGTTACAGTATCATTTAAAGTTAAAGTCTTAACTATTCCAAACCCAAATCCTATTTTAAATACAGGAGTTATAGGATTTGACTATACAGTTAATCCTAGCAATCCTAATGGAAAAAGTGATAAAGTTCTAACTAATGAAGTTAGTACTCAAATAAGTGAAGCAATAATAAGAAACGAAGATGGTGGACTAATCAAGTTTGTAGATAAAGATTATGCAGATATTACAGAGGAAATCACATATACTGTTAATTTAAAAAATACAGGAAATGTTGATGCTGTAAATGTAACTGTATTTGATACAATACCTGAAGAGGTTCAGTTTGTTAAAGATTCAGTAGAAATTAATGGTGGTTTAGCACCAGGTGAAAATCCATTAACAGGTATTTATGTAGGAACTATAAAGCCTAGTGAAGAAAGTATAGTAACTTTTAAAGTTAAGGTTATGAAACTTCCTTTAGAGAATCCTATAAGAAATACAGCTGAAGTTGCATACAATTTCACAAGTGACAAAAATAAACCACTTTCACAAAGTAGAAGATATAGAAGTAATACAGTAACTACAAATATATTAAGTGCAATTATTATAAATGAAGATGGTGGTTTAGTTAAGAGAGTTGACTCAAAATTTGCAGCAGTAGGAGATATTGTAACTTATACAGTAGATCTTAAAAATACTGGTAATACTGATGCTGAAAATGTAACTATAAATGATGTTGCACCTGAAGGAACTGAATTTGTTGAAAATTCTTTCATCGTAGATGGTTCTACTAAGATTGGAGTTAATCCTGCTGATGGATACAACTTAGGAAAAATAGTAGCTGGTGGAACTGTAACAGTAGAGTTTAAAGTTAAGGTTCTAGAAATTCCAGTTGAAAATCCATTTAAAAATATTGCTGAGATAAGCTATATCTACACATCAGACCCTAAAAATCCTAATGATAGAAGTAGAAGAAGTTTTTCAAATATAGTAGATACCTTTGTTAAGGAAGCAATAATAAAAAATGAAGATGGTGGACTTGTTAAAACTGTTGATAAAAAATATGCAATAATTGGAGATGCTATAACTTACACAATTAAGCTTAAAAATACTGGTAATACAGTAGCTGAAAATATTTTTGTAAGAGATACTATTCCAAAAGATACTGAGTTTATAGCAGGAAGTGTTACTGTTGATGGTATGCCAGCTATTGGAACACCAGAATCAGGAATTGAAGTTGGGTTCTTAGATGTTTCTGAAGAAAAGAATGTTATATTCAAAGTAAGAGTAACTACTCTTCCTGACCCTAATCCAATTTTAAATGATGCAATAGTTTATTATAACTTCACATCTAACCCAATATATCCTAATGCAAATGAGAGAGGCTATACTTCAAACACAGTAGATACTAAAGTTAATATTGCAAAAATAGATAATTCTGATGGTGGACTAATAAAGAAAGCTGATAAAGAGTTTGTTAAAGTTAATGATGTAATAACTTATACAGTAGAGCTTAAAAATACTGGTAATGTAGATGCTATAAATGTATTGTTTAAAGATAGTATTCAAGATGGATTAGTATTTGTAAAAGACAGTGTTGAAATTGATAAAGTTAAAAAACTAGGATATAATCCAACAACAGGCTTTATGGTAGGAAATATTGCTGTAAATGAAGTTAAAAATGTATCTTTTAAAGTTATAGTTTCGACTATTCCAAAAATAAATCCAGTTTTAAATATGGCTGAAGTTGGCTTTGAATATATTTTCAATCCAAATACAGGTGAGAAAAATGGAGGTATGGGAACTTCAAACATTGTAGAGACAAAAGTAAATCAAGCTTATATAAGAAATGAAGATGGTGGACTTGTTAAATCAGTTAGTGATGAATATGCTTCAATTGGTGATGAAGTAACTTATACAATTAAGCTTAAAAATACTGGTAATGTAACAGCAACAGGACTTAAGATTACTGATACTATTCCTAAAGACACTGTATTTGTAAAAAATTCAGTTAAAGTAAATGGAATAGGCTCAAATGAAAATCCCGAGCTTGGAATAAAGGTTGATGACCTAGACCCAGGACAAGAATCAACAGTCCAATTTAAAATATTAATTACTACTATTCCAAAAATTAATCCAATTGAAAATAGTGCAAAAATATCATATAGATTTACAAAAGACCCTAATATTCCAAATGGTGAATTTGAAGAGCATTCATCAAATATTGTTAAAACTCAAATAAATGAAGCTAGAATTCAAAATGCAGATGGTGGACTTATCAAATCAGTAGATAAAGAGTTTGCAGACATTAATGAGATAGTAACTTATACTATTAAACTTAAAAATACTGGTAATGTTAAGGCTGATAATGTAATTTTATTTGATACTCTTCCTGAAGGACTTGAGTTTGTTGAAGATAGTGCAATTGTAAATGGATTTAATGCACCAGGACAAACACCAGGAACAGGAATAGTAGTTGGAACAGTAGGTGTATTAACTACTGTAATAGTTTCATTTAAGGTTAAAGTTATTTCTATTCCAAAAAATAATCCTACAAAAAATACAATTGATGTTTCATATACTTTTGTTGAAAACCCTAAAACAGGTGGTACAGAAAGTAGAAGAAATACTAGTAACCCTGTTACTGTTCAAATAAATCATGCAGAAATTTCTCAAAATAGCGGTGGACTTAAAAAAGAAGTTAATAAAAACTTTGCCGATGTAAATGAAGAAATAACTTATAAAGTAATTCTTAAAAATACTGGTAATGTTAAGGCTAGCAATGTAGTAGTTAGAGATACAATTCCTAGTGGAACTAAGTTTATTCAAAATTCTGTATTTATAAATGGTGAAAATAAACTTGCTGTAAACCCTGAAAATGGAGTGTTTGTAAATTCTATAGAGCCAAATGAAACTGTAGAAGTAACATTCAAAGTAGTAGCACCATCATTACCTGATATAAATCCAGTTCCAAATGAAGGTAAGGTTTCTTACACTTATACTGTAAATCCTGAAATGATTGATGGTGTCTTTGCAGAAAATATGAGCAATAAAGTATTTACCAAAATAAATACTGCAGATTTCTCTAAAGAAAATGGTGGTATTTTTAAAGTTGGAGATAAAGAATATGCAGATATTAATGATGAAATTCTTTATAAGGTTGTATTAACAAATAAAGGAAATGTAAGTGCTACAAGTGTTATCTTAACTGATACATTACCTTCAAGTGTTGAATTTGTAAAGGATAGTATTGAGGTTAATGGTGTTGTATTATCAGGTGTTAAACCAGGACAAGGTATGTCAATTGGGGTTGTTAATCCAAATGAAGTTGTTACTATAACATTTAAAGTAACAGTTATATCAATTCCAGATGATAATAAAATTGAGAACTTTGCAAAGGTTAAGTATTACTATACTAAAGATCCAGCATTCCCTAATGGTCAAAGTAAAGAAAATGAAAGTAATGTATTTGTAACTGAAATTAACAATGCAAATATTTCAAAGGATGATGGTGGTTTTGTTAAATTAGTATCTAAAGAATATGCTGATTTAGAGGATATATTAACTTATACTTTCTTCCTTAAAAATACTGGAAATACAGTAGCTACAAGCACAATTCTAAGAGATACAGTTCCAAATGGAATGGCATTTATAGAAAATTCAGCAACTGTAAATGGAGTTGTTAAACCAGGTCTTTCTCCAGAGGTAGGAATTTTTGTTGGAGATGTTAAACCGAATGAAATAGTTACAGTAAGCTTTAATGTTAAGGTTGTATCTATTCCAAGTCCAAATCCAGCTAAAAATGTTGCTAATGTAACTTACAGATATACTGTTAATCCAAATAGACCAAATGGAAAAGAAGTTACTAATGAAAGTAATGAAGAAAATGTTAAAGTAAATCATGGAGAAATTTCAAATGAACAAGGTGGCTTAATTAAAACTTCTGATAAAAAATACGTTAAAATTGGAGATACTATAACTTATAAGATTTACATGAAAAATACTGGAAATGTAAATACTGATAATGTTGTTCTTCAAGATACTATTCCAGAAGGAACAGAGCTTATCCCAGGAAGCGTATTATTAAATGGAAAATCACTTCTTGGTGCAAATCCACAAGTTGGAGTAAATATAGGTACAGTTAAACCAGATGAAGAAGCAAATTTAATCTTCAAAGTACTTGTAGTATCTATTGCTGATAAAGATTTACCACCAACTATAAATGGTCTTCCATGTCCATCAGCAATGGGACAAGGTGGATTGTTAGAAAATAAAGCTAGAGTTTGCTACAGATATACAGTAGAACCAAGTAAACCTTGTGGTGTATCTAAATGCAATGAAACAAATGTAGATAAAATAAAAATTAATACTGCAATTGTAAGCATTAAAAAAGAAACAAACCCTGTTTTTGTAGATTTAGATGATGAAATCACATTCACATTAAAGCTTAAAAATACTGGTAATGTTTTAGGTGAAGAAATACTTCTAAAAGATATTTTAGATCCAGCACTTAAATTTGTAGTAAATTCAGTTAAGATAAATGGAGTTTCTCAACCTGGTGTATCTATAACAAGTGGTATTTCTATTGCACCACTTCAACCTGAAGAAGATACTTTAGTAGAATTTAAAGCTATTGTATTTAAAGCACCTGAGAAAAATGAAATCCAAAATTCTGCAACTGTAACTTATAATTTCCAATTAAACCCTGAAAACGGAGAAAAAGGTTATGGTAGTGATAAGAGTAATGTAACTAATAACTATGTTAATTATGGTAACATCTTCGCAATTAAAGAAGTTGATAAAGAATATGCAACTGGTGGTGAAGAATTAACTTACAAAATAACAATGGTTAATGAAGGAAACACTAGAGTAAATAATGTAGAACTTTATGATACAGTTCCTGAAGGAACAGTGTTAAAACAAGGTTCAGTTATATTAAATGGTGTTCCAAAGCTTGGTGCAATACCACAATATGGAATATTTATTGGTGCTATGGAACCAGGTGAAGAAAGTTATTTAAGTTATAAAGTAGTAATTGATAAAGACATTAAAGCTAAAGAAATTCATAATACAGCAAAATTAGATTATCAATATACTGTAAATCCAGAAGTAACAAATGGAAAATCTAAAGAGACAGATACAAATGTTGCTATAACTAAAATAAATGATGCAATTATTTCAGCAGAAACAGGAAGCTTTACTAAAGAAGCATCTAAAGATTTTGTTGATGTAGGTGAAAAATTCACTTACACAATACTTGCTAAAAATATTGGAACAGTTTCAGCAAATAATGTAATAATCAAAGATATTCTTCAAAGTAATATAGAGTATGTAAAAGGAACACTTCAAATAAATGGAGTTCCAGTTCCAGATTCAAATCTTCAACTTGGAATACCAGTTGGTGTTATTGAACCATCAAAAGCTGTTACAGTAAAATTTGATGTTGTAGTAATTTCAGTTCCAAGTGATGGAAAAATTGAAAATAAATCTAAGATAGAATATAGCTTTATTAAAAATCCAGAAATTCCAATAGAAGTATTTAAAGAAGAATATACTTCAGATTCTGTAGTTACAGTACAAAGTGGATTTATATCTGACCTTGTTAAGAGTGCAGATAAGACTTATTGTAAACTTGGAGATATTGTAAGATTTAAAGTTGTTGGAAAAAATACTGGAAATATAAGTCTTAAAGATGTTTTAGTAAAAGATGAACTTGCACCTGAATATGAGTTTATAAAAGATAGCATAACAGTTAATAGTTCACTTAGACTTGGTGAAGACATTGAAAAAGGTGTTATTATTCCAAATCTTCCTATTGGTAAAGAATTTAAAGTAGAATTTAAAGCTAAAATTGTAGGTGTTCCAAAAGTTCAAAAACTTAGCAATATTTCTACTGTTTCATATGCATATGAAATAAATGGCTCTCTTGTTAAAAAACAAGGAGAAACAAATGAGGCATTTGTAAATGTACGTGAAGCTGTAATCTCTTACGAAGCTGGTGGATTTGAAAAAATGGCAACCAAAGAGTTTGCTCAAATTGGAGAGCTTATTTCATTCTATATAACAGTTAAAAATACTGGAAATGTAATGGCAAATAAAGTATTTATAGAAGATGCTCTTCCAAAAGAACTTGAATTTGTTAAAGGATCAGTAGAAATAAACTCAAGTAGTGAACCAATTTCAAATATTTCAGAAGGAATTACTTTAGGAACAGTAAATCCAGATGAAATGATGATAATTAAATTTGATGCTATTGTTAAAGATATCCCTGAAGATGGTAAGGTATCTAATGAAGCCTTTGTAAAATATAGCTTTATAGTAGATCCTGAAAAACCTGAGATAAATAAACAAAACAAAACAAATAGGGTAGATATCAGAATAAATAGTATTAAGCTTGTATTCACTAAAGTGGCTAAACCTGATTATGTAGCTATTGGAGATGTAACAAACTTTGAATTTGAAATAGCTAATACAGGTAATATTGATGCTAATAATGTTATTTTCTTCGATACAGTGCCAAAATCAATGTCCTTTGTAAAAGATTCTGTTGTTGTTAATGGAATTCCAATTCCAGGTGTTGACCCAACTCAAGGAATTAGCATAGGAAATCTTGCAATAGATGAAGATGTTAAATTAGTATTTAAAGCATCAGTTGATGAATTCTATAAAACTAATATTCTTAAAAACACTGCTGCTATGAGCTATGATTCAAAAATAAATCCTAATGAAGCACCTATTAAAGGTAAGATTGATAGTAATGAAGTAGATATTATAGTAAGATCTCCAAGAATCACAGTTACAAAAGAATCTAACTATGATACTGCAATAGTTGGCGATGTAATCCATTATTCAATTAAAGCAAGAAATACTGGAAATATTGAAGTATTTAATTTACTATTAGTTGATTTACTTCAAGCAAATCTAGATTTTGTTGAAAATACTGTAACTGTAAATGGTGAATTGATCTATAAAGCAAATCCAAGTAAAGGTGTATTAATTCCTAAGCTTCAGTCTACAGAAGAAGTTTTAGTAGAATTTGATGCTATAATTATTCCATCAAACTTTAAAACTACTAAAAATAAGGCAACTGCTTATTATAATTATTATGTAAATCCAACTAAAGCACCAAGAGAAGGAAAGGTAGAGAGTAATATAAATGTTATAGATATAGAAAATGTAGATGTAACAGTTCATAAATCTGCTAATAAGGAAGTTGTTGTTTTAGATGATGTAATAACTTATAGAGTTGTTGTTGAAAACTGTGGTTCAGTTCAGGCCTCTAATGTTGAATTTGTAGACTCACTTCCAAATACTGTTGAAGTTGTAAAAGGAAGCTTTAATGTAGATGGAATAACTATAAATACTGTAGATATTGGAGAAGGAGTAAATATAGGAAGTATTGCTGCTAAAACTAAGAAAACAATTGAATATTCAGTAAAAGTTAAAAATGTTGATTGTTCTGGATTAGTAACAAACTATGCATATGCTTTATTCAATGCAAATATATCTCAAGATGCACCTGTTAGACGTGTTCAAGCAACACCAAGTAGCTTAAGCATAAAAGCAGCATCACCAAGGTTCAAGGAATTAAATGTTGATAAAGTTCTTTCAATTCCTTGTCAAAAACCTGATATAGAAGATATAAATGATGTTTTTGCAACAGCAGAAATAAAAGACTTCTATGTTATAAAAACAATGAAAGGAGTTTCAACAGAAGGTAAGAGATTAACTGGATATAAATTAGTTGTAAATGGAGTTGTTAGTTACACTGTAGAATATACAGCTGCAGTTCCATCACAATCAGTTCACTCAGCACATTATTGTGAAAAGTTTAGTTCTTATATCATAATTGATGAAGAATCTATACCATCACCTCTTGCAAATGTTGTTCCTGAAATTGAAGATGTATCATGGCAAATGCTAGACTCTAGGGGCGTATTTGCAAATGTAACTATGAATATAGTAATAAAATAATAAATTTAAAGGCTTTAGGAAATTTTCCTAGAGCTTTTTACTTCTAAAATAAATAACATAGTATTTTAGAGGTAAATAGAAAAAAGAAAAGATATACAAATTTAATTTAAAAATTTGAACAAATAAGAGTTTTTCTAAAAGTTGTAACAACATATGGATATTAAAAACATAAATTGTATAAGTGAGATAATAATTTTAAAGGAGAGATTTTATGGCAACATCCTTTTTATTGAGAAAAAGCTTAACAATTCCAGGTGCGATCACTTTAACAGGTAATACGCTTGGATTGACAGATAGAAATTACCCTTATACATTTGTAGGACCTGGTGCTTTGTTCTCAACGACATTTACCTACACAGGTAATGATATGGGCGCATTTGTAACCACAGATACTTCAAAAAGAGTATCTGGATACCCTGCTGGCTCAACTAGCAATTGGGGTGAAAATAGTTCAATGGCATTATTAAGATTGCCTCAAGGTGCAATTATTAGACATGCAGAACTTGTATGGGGTGGTGCAACTAGAGGGAATGGTAGTAATACTACAAGTCCTGTTAATTTAGATAGTCAAATTAATACACCAGTTAGATTTAAAACACCAGGAGGAAGGATTTTTAATGTTTCACCAGATCCTACTACAGCTGGTACAGCAACAGTTGGACATGTTGTTGCAACTGTTAATGGTGTAAGGTTTCCTTATAGTGGAGGAGATCAAGTTTATTATGTAAGATCACAAGATGTTACAGATATTGTAAGGCAATTTGGAGCAGGACAATATGAATGTGGTGGAGTTGTTGCAAATATTGTTCCATTTGGACCAGGTCTTATGAGATGTGCTGGTTGGGACTTAGTTGTAATGTATGAATTACCATCTCTTCCAGTTAGAAATTTAACTTTATTCTTAGGAATAGATGCAGTTGGTTCTGATGGAGTTGCATCTATTAATTATTCTAATGGAACTAGTAATACAGCAATAATTCCAGGAGAAATAAAAGGACCTAGAGATATAAATATTTCAGGATTTGTAACTCCAGAAGCTGGAACTGTTAATGCAAGAATCCTTTTATCTGGTATGGAAGGAGATCCACAGTTTGGAACTTCTGGAAGAACACTTGGAACTGGAGATAGAGTTTATTTTGGACCTAATACAGGAGTATTAACAGAGCTACAAGGCCCAAACAATAGAATAGGAAATTTTTTAGCAGCTCAAATAAATGATGATAGTGGAAATTTAGATACAACAGGTACATTTGGTACAATAAATCAAAATCCAACTGGAAGTGCTGTTGGTGCGATAAATAGAAATACATGGGATATAACTAATCTTTCAGGACTTGGTGCACTTCCAAATGCTCAAAGGTCAGCTGTAGTTAGAATTATCTCTGAAACAGATGAATATGCATTACATCTTCTAGCATTACAAATAGATGTAAATGCACCAAAAATTCAAGTTAATAAACAAGTAGACAAACAAAATGCAAATGTAGGTGACACAATAACCTATACAGTTGTAGTTAAAAATACAGGAACAACTACAGCTACAAATGTTATTTTTAAAGATTCAATACCAAATGATACAAGTTTTGTACCAGGTACAGTTACTGTTGATGGTGCACAGAATACATCTGCAATTCCAACTCCTCCAGGATTTAGCATTCCAGATTTACCAGTAAATGGGGTTCATACTGTAACGTTTAAAGTTAAAATAAATAAATTACCAACACCAAATCCTATACCAAACCAAGCATTAGTAGATTTTCAGTATAAACCTGCACCAGACCTTCCATCATCAAGTGGAAGTGCAGGAAGTAATACTGTAAATACCCTTGTTGAACAAGCACCTAATCCATCAGTTGAAGCTATAAAAGCTGTTGACAAAACATCCGCTGTTGTAGGAGATACGATTCTTTATACAGTTGATTTTGTTAATACTGGAAATGTTCAACTTAACAATGTGATATTTAGAGATACAACACCAAATGGAACTAGTTTTGTTCCAGGTTCTGTTCTTGTTGATAATACATCAAGACCGGGGGAAAGTCCTCAAACAGGTGTAAATCTTAGTCAACTTGCGGTAGGTGATAGGGTAACTATAAAATGGAATGTGAGAATTGATACATTACCAAACCCTAATCCAATTCCAAATACAGGATATGTTGATTATAATTATGCAGGTGCTAATAATGCTACTATTCCAGGTACAACTGGAACAAACACAGTGAATACAAATATTGCAAATGCAACACCAGGGCTTCAAGTTATAAAAGCTGTAGATAAGACTCAAGCTGCAGTTGATGAAATTATTACCTATACAACAACATTTACAAATACAGGAAATATCCCACTTACAAATGTTGTTTTTAGAGATACTCTTCCAAATGGAGTTACATTACTTCCAAATACAACAAAAGTAAATGGAGTAGATGTTATTGGAGATGTACAAACTGGAATTAATGTTGGGACATTGCCTGTTGGAAATAAAATAACAGTTGAATTTAAAGTTAGAGTAACAACAGTACCAAATCCAAACCCAATTCCAAATACATCAGAAGTTATATATAACTTTGCACCAGGACCTGGACAATCACCACTTGAAGGCAGTGTTATAAGTAATATTGTTAATACAAATGTATTTGAAGGAATAAACCCAGTTTTAAATATAAATAAAGAAGTTAGCCAAACACAGGCGAATGTTGGTGATATACTAACCTATACTATTGGCGTAAAAAATGATGGAAATGTAAATTTAACTAATATTATTGTAAAAGATACAATACCAAATGGAACAACTCTTGTACCAGGAAGCGTAGAACTTAATTTTACTCCGGTGCCAGGAGGAGATATTCAAGCTGGTGTTAACATTCCAGTTCTTCCACAAGATGGTCTTGCTGTTATAACATTTAAAGTTAAAATCACTCAAGTTCCAATTCCGAATCCAATTCCAAATGTTGCAGTTGGAACAGCTAATTATATAGATGTAACAGGTGCTACTAAACCTACCTCTGGAACATCGAATCAAGTTAATACAAATGTTAATATTCCAAGACCAAGTGCAACTATTGAAAAAGTAAATAATAAAACTAAAGCAGTTGTTGGCGAATCTATAACTTATTCAGTAAGAATAAAAAATACAGGAACAGTTGATTTAAATAATGTAGTATTTAAAGATACAATTCCAAATGGAACAAGCTTTGTAAGTGGTAGTGTGGTTGTAAATGGTATTGCAAATGCTGCTGCTAACCCTCAAGCAGGATTTTCGTTAGATTCTATACCAGTTGGAGGAACTGCAGTTGTCCAATTTGTTGTATTAATAACGACAACACCAAATCCAAATCCGATTCCAAATACAGCGGATATAACTTATACCTATACAACAAATCAAGCTAATCCTAATGCAAATACAGGAGCATTAACATCTAATACAGTTTTAACTGAAGTCGTAAATGTACGAGCAGAGTTAATAAAACAAGTAGATAAAACTAATGCTCAAATTGGAGATACGATAACTTATACAATTTCCGTAAATAATCCAAGTTCAGTACCATTAGAAGGAATTATTTTAAAAGATACAATTCCAAATGGAACTACGTTTGTACCAAACTCTGTTGAAGTAAATGGGGTTCCTAGAAGTGGTAGTCCACAAGATGGTATAGACTTAGGAACAATAAATGGTGGATTCCAGAAGATAGTTACATTTAAAGTTACGGTAACATCTACTCCAAATCCAAATCCAATTCCTAACGTAGGAGTTGTATCATTTGGATTCAGGCCAGATCCTACAAGCCCACTTCAACCTGGTGGGGGAACTACAAACCTTGTTACAACTCAGGTAGGAAGTAGTGGAACAGGAGATGCCACAATTACAAAGGCAGTGGATAAAGCATTTGCAGCTGTTGGCGATGTAATTACTTATACATCAGTTATAAGAAATACAGGAACATTAACTCTTACAAATTTAATATTTACAGATGGACTTGAAGCTTCAAAAATAACTTTTGTACCAGGTTCCGTAACTGTTGATGGTGCAGCTAATCCATCAGGAAATCCAATATCAGGAATATCACTTTCAGATTTACCAGTAGGTGGTGTTCATACAGTTACATTTAAAGTTTCAATTGATGCAATTCCAGTACCAAATCCGATTCCAAATAAAAGTAATATAGCATACACTTATACTCCAAATGGTGGAACTCCTACAAATGGAAATAAAGATTCCAATACAGTAACAACAGAGGTTTTAGTTCCAGCAGATAAAGCTGATATTAGTATTGTAAAATCAGTAGATAAAACAGTAGCGAATGTTGATGATGAACTAACTTATGCGATTACAGTTTCTAATATTGGTGATGTGGATGTATTTAATGTGATAGTTACAGATACTATTCAAGCTAGTAACGTTACCTTTATTCCGGGTTCTGTTACAGTAAATGGTGCTGCTAATTCAGGAGATCCAAGCAATGGAATAAATGTAGGAAGGCTAACACCACTTCAAACTGTTGTAGTTGTTTATAAAGTTAAAGTGAATGGAGTACCAGTACCAAATCCAATTCCAAATGCAGCAAATGGAAAGTTTGACTTTTTACTTGTTACAGGACAGCAACAAACAGCAAACAAGGATTCAAATACTGTAAATACGCAGGTTAATACTCCATCGGGAACAGGAGATGCCTCTATTACAAAAGCAGTAGATAAAACGGTAGTAAATGTTGGTGATGAGATTACCTATACATCTGTTATAAGAAATACAGGAACATTACCACTTACAAATGTTATATTTACAGATGCTATTGAAGCTTCAAATGTAAGTTTTGTTCAAGGATCCTTAACAGTAAATGGTGCAGCTAATGCAAGTAATCCAAGTTCAGGTGTAAATGTAGGAAACTTAGCTGTTGGGCAATCTGTTACAGTTGTATTTAGAGCACGAGTAAATGCAATTCCAACACCAAATCCAATTCCTAATAAGAGCAATGTTGGGTACACTTATACACCAAATGGTGGAACACCTCAAACTGGAAATAAGGATTCAAATATAGTAAATACTACAGTAAATACTCCAAGTGGAAATCCAGAGCTTACTTTAGTAAAAACAGTTGATAAAACAACTGCAAATATTGGAGACACTTTAACTTACGCAGTAACAGCAACTAATACAGGAACACTTGATTTAACTAATGTAATAGTTACAGATACACTTCAAGCTAATAATATTTCAATAATTCCTGGTTCCTTAACTGTAAATGGAGCTGCTAATACTGGAGATATTCAAAGTGGTGTTAACATTGGAAATCTAGCTATTGGTGCAACGGCTATTTTAACTTATCAGGTTAAAATAAACGGAACTCCAACACCAAATCCAATTCCAAATACAGCAGGAGCAGGTTATATTTATACAAGACCAGGTGGAAGCCCAACTCCAGGAACATCAACTTCAAATCAAGTAAATACAAATGTTCAAGGAAGTAGTGGGGGAGGAGATGCCTCTATTATAAAGGCAGTAGATAAAGCAACTGCAAATATTGGAGATGAAATAACTTATACTTCAACAATTCAAAATACAGGAACACTTCCACTTACAAATGTTACATTTACAGATGCTCTTGAAGCAAATGGAATAACTTTTGTTCCAGGTTCTGTAACTGTGAATGGTGTAGCTAATGCTGGAAATCCAAGTAGTGGAATAAATATAGGAAATTTAGCTGTAGGGGCAAGTGCTATTGTTGTATTTAAAGTAAAAATAAATAGTCTGCCAATACCAAATCCAATACCAAATAAAAGTAATGTGGGATACACTTATACACCAACTGGTGGTTCATCTGTAACTAACAATAAAGATTCTAACAATGTTACAACACAGGTTAATAATCCATCCGGAAACCCAAATACAACTATTGTAAAATCAGTGGATAAAACAACTGCAAATATTGGTGATACTTTAAATTATGGTATAACTGTAACAAATACAGGAAATTTAGATCTTACAAATCTAATTGTGACAGATACTATTCAAGCTAGTAATGTTTCATTTGTACCAGGAAGTCTTTCAGTAAATGGTTCACCAAATGCTGGAAATATTCAAAGTGGTGTAAATGTAGGAAACTTAGCAATTGGACAATCTGTTCTGTTAACTTATAGAGTAACAGTAAATGGAGTGCCAGTACCAAATCCAATTCCTAATACTGCAATAGATAATTACACTTATACAAATCCAAGTGGTGGTCAAGGCCAAGGAAGCAATACTTCAAATCAAGTTCAAACAGTTGTAAATACCCCAGGTGGTGTAGGAAATGCAACTGTAACTAAAACAACTGATAAAACAAATGCTGTTGTAGGAGATATAATAACTTACACATTAGATGTTTTAAATGACGGAACATTACCTTTAGACAATGTGATTGTTAAGGATGTTCTTCAAGCTAGTAATGTTTCATTTGTACCAGGAAGTCTTACTGTAAATGGAATTTCTAATGGTGGAAATATTCAAACAGGAGTTAATGTCGGAAGTTTAGCTGTTGGTCAAAGAACTGTACTTGTATTTAAAGTTCAGGTAAATGGAATTCCAACACCAAATCCAATTCCTAATAAAGGAAGTGTGAACTACACTTATACTCCAACTGGTGGAACTCCACAAACAGGAACTAATGAATCGAATACTGTAAACACAAATGTAACACAAGATACAACAAGACCTATAACAACTTTAATAAAAGAAGTTGATAAAACAGTTTCAGATGTAGGTGGAGTTATAACTTACACATTGCGTGCATCAAATACTGGAAATTCAACAGCAAATAATGTTGTTATTACAGATGTTGTTCCTCAAGATACTACTTTTGTTCAAAATTCTGTAACTGTAAATGGTTCATCAAGACCAAGTGAAAATCCTGAAGTAGGAGTTAATGTTGGTAGTTTAGCGCCAGGTCAAAGTGTTGTTTTAACTTATAGAGCAAAACTTGTTGATGGACGACTTCCAAATCCAAATCCAGTTTTAAATACAGGAAATTTAAATTACTCTTATACACCAGTAGGTGGAACACAACAAAATGTAAATTTAACTAGTAATCAAGTTTCAACACAGGTTAATAGTGCAATCATAACACCAGGAACTAACACAGCAAATCCGGGGGCAGTTAAGAGAGTTGATAAGACAATCGCACAAGTTGGAGATGTTTTAACCTATACAATTAACCTTACTAACTCTGGTAATATTACAACTAATACAACAACTTTAACAGATATAATTCCAAATGATACAAGCTTTGTTTTAGGTTCGGTTATAGTAAATGGAACTTCAAGACCTACAGATAACCCACAAAATGGAATAAGTGTAGGACCTATAGCACCAGGAGCAACATCTACAGTTATATTTAAAGTTAAAGTTGATAGAGTACCAAATCCAAACCCAATTCCAAATAAGGCAACTATAAATTACACTTATAAACCTGATCCTACAGGACCAGATGTATCAAAAGGAACTGAGACTAATACTGTAACTACAAATGTAGGTAAAGTTCCAATAGAACCTGGAACTGGAGTTGTAAAAGAAGGAAGTAAGTCTTATGCACAAGTTGGGGATATCATAACTTATACAATAAGAGCAACCAATACAGGAACTGTTGATGCAACTAATCTAATATTTAAAGATACACTTCCAAATGGAGTTAGCTTTATTCCTAATACAGTAAAGGTTGATGGAATAGATAGAGGTGGTGTAAGCCCAGAGTCAGGATTTAATATTGGAAATTTAGCACCAGGTGCAACTAGAATAATTACTTTTGATGTAAGAGTTACTCAAATACCAAATCCAAATCCTATGGAAAATACAGGAGAATTAACTTACACGTATACAATTGATCCAACTAAGCCACCAACAACTATTACAGTTCCAACAAATCCTGTGACAACACAAGTAAATGTTGCAACTATAGATAAAGAGAGTGGTGGACTTGTTAAATCAGTAGATAAGGCATATGCACAGGTTGGGGATATCATAACTTATACTGTTAATCTAAGAAATACAGGAAATGTTAATGCTGAAAATGTAAATCTTAAAGACGTAATTCCAAATGATACAACTTTCGTTTTAGGCTCAGTTACAGTAAATGGAACACCTTTTGCATCTGTAAATCCTCAAAATGGAATTCCAATTGGAACTATAAGACCAAATGGAACAGCGGTTGTAACATTTAAGGTTAAAATAAATAAAATACCAAATCCAAATCCAATTCCAAATAAAGCAGAAGTAAATTACAGTTATACAGTAGATCCAAGTAATCCAAATAGCGTAAATAAAACTAACGAAAGTAATACTGTTACAACTATGGTTAATCAAGGTATTATTGATCCAACTACAGGTGGACTTACTAAGGAAACTGATAAAGAATTTGCAGCAGTTGGTGATACAATCACTTATACTGTAAAAATGAAGAATACTGGTAATGTTAAGGTTGATAATATTATCTTTAAGGATACAGTTCCAAATGGAACTAGCTTTATTCCAAACACCTTTACTATTGATGGTGGAATAATTCCAAATGCAAATCCTCAAACTGGTGTTAATGTTGGAAGCATAAATCCAGGAGATACTAAAGTAGTAACATTTAAAGTTCTTGTAACTACTATTCCTGTACCAAATCCAATTAAAAATAGTGGAACAATAACTTACGAATTTGTAGTTAATCCAGTTACAGGAGAAAAAGGTCCTGGTTCTGGAAACACTAATGAAGTTACAACTAAAGTTAATGAAGCAAGTATTGATCCAACTAAAGGAGACTTAGTAAAAAGTCGTGATAAGGAATTTGCAGCTATTGGTGAAGAGATAACTTATACTGTAAAAATAAGAAATTCAGGAAATATTGATGCTGAAAATGTTGTATTCTATGATACTATTCCAAATGGAACTAGTTTTGTAAGCAACTCTGTAGTTGTAGATGGTGCATCAAAAGCGAATCAAAGTCCTGCAAGTGGAGTATCAATAGGAACAATACGACCAAATCAAACAGTAGTTGTTGTATTTAGAGTTCTTGTTACTCAAATGCCAAGTCCAAACCCAATTCCAAACCAAGGTGTAGTTGATTATAGATATTTAGTAGATCCAATTACTAGCAAGTATAAGGATGATAAGGCAGTGAGCAATACTGTTTATACTCAAGTGAATGAAGCTATATTAAAACCAGAAGTTGGTGGAATTGAAAAGACAAGCGATAAAGATTTTGCAAAAGTGGGAGATGTAATCACTTATACAGTTACTCTTAGAAATAGAGGAAATGTAAATGCTAATAATGTAATTTTAATAGATACTATTCCAAATGGAACTGAGTTTGTTGATAATTCTGTTCTTATAAATAGTGTTGTTAGTACAGGCTCTAATCCTCAAAAAGGAATACCAGTTGGAGTTATTGAGCCAAATGCAGCAGTTCAAGTTCAATTTAAAGTAAAGGTAGTTTCTATTCCAAATCCAAATCCAATTCCAAATAAAGGAGAGGTTAGCTTTAGCTATACTGCAAATCCTAACAATCCAAATGGAGAAAAAGGACGAGAAACTTCAAATACTACTTTAACAAAAGTAAATTCAGCTAATATTGGTAAAGATGATGGTGGTCTTGTTAAATCAGTTGATAAAGCATTTGCTGATGTTGGTGAAGTATTAACTTATACAATAAACCTTAGAAATACTGGAAATGTTAATGCTGAAAATGTTGTAATGCTTGATACAGTACCTAATGGAACATCATTTATTCCAGGTTCAGTTACTGTAAATGGACAAAATATAAGTGGTGCAAATCCTGAAAATGGAATTCAAGTTGGAACTATAGCACCAAGTGGAAATGTAAGAATTAGTTATAAAGTTAAAATAACTGAAATGCCAAATCCAAATCCAATTCCAAATACAGCAAATGTAAGTTATAGCTTTATTACAAATCCTCAAGCACCAGTACAAACAAATGTTACTAATACAAGTAATGAAGTATTAACAAAAGTAAATTCACCAAATATAAATCCTGATAATGGCAGTGTAACTAAAGCAGTTGATAAGGGATATGCAAAGGTTGGAGAAGATTTAACTTATACAATCTCTGTAACGAATAAAGGAAATGTGGTAGCTACAAATGTTGTTATTCATGATACTATTCCTGATGGAACTAGCTTTATAAACAATTCAGTTACTGTAAATGGAGTAAATCAAGTTGGAGCAGACCCAAGCCTTGGAGTTAATGTTTCAGATATTTTACCAGGAAATACAGTTGTTTTAACTTACAAGGTTACTGTAACTACTATTCCAAAGGTAAATCCAATTCCAAATAAAGCAGATGTAGCTTATTCATTTACAAAGGATCCAAACAGACCAAATGGTGAAAGAGTTGATGTTTTAACTAATGAGGTTTTAACTAAAGTAAATTCTGCTAGTATAGATCCTAATAATGGTGGATTAGTTAAATCAGTTGATAAGCAGTACGCGGATTTAGGAGATGTTTTAACATTCACTGTTAAGCTTACTAATACTGGGAATGTAGATGCTAATAATGTTAAATTCTTTGATACAATTCCTGATGGAACAGAGTTTGTTGAAGGTTCTTTAAGAGTAAATGGTGTAGATAGAGGTGAAAATCCACAAAATGGAGTTCTTATAGGTAGCGTTGCTCCAAATGAAACTGTAATAGTTTCATTTAAAGTAAAAGTTATTAAAGTTCTTTCACCAAATCTTATTAAGAATAAAGGAAATGTTCAATATACTTTCACTAAAGATCCTGCAAGACCAAATGGTGAAAATGAAAATAAAGAAACTAATACAACAACTACAGTTATAAATAGTGCAAATATTAGTCCTGAAAATGGAGGACTTGTAAAAACAGTAAGCAAGGAATATGCATCTATAGGAGATGAGCTTGTTTATACAATCTTTATAACTAATAAAGGAAATGTTGCAGCAGAAGATGTTGTTTTAAAAGACACAATTCCAAATGGAACTAAGTTTATTGATGGTTCTGTTTTAGTAAATGGAAATATTCAAAGTGCATCTAATCCTGCAAACGGAATAAATCTAGGTTTAATTCCGATTGGTGGAAAAGCAACAGTTCAGTATAAAGTAAAAGTTATTAGTATTCCAAACCCAAATCCAATTCCAAATAAAGCAAATGTTGCTTATAGATATCTTGTAAATCCTATAACAAGTGAATACAACAGTAAGGACAATACAAGTAATACAGTGTTGACTAAGGTAAATACTGCTGATATAAGTCCAGAAAATGGTGGAATTATTAAAGAAGTTGATAAGGCATATGCAGATTTAAATGACATTTTAACTTATACTGTTAAAGTTCAGAACAAAGGGAATGCTGATGCAATTAAGGTAACACTTCGAGATACTATACCTCAAAATACAACATTTATTGAAAATTCAGTAGCTATAAATGGTGTTGTTAAAATTGGTGCAAATCCTGAAAGTGGTGTTTTTGTAGATAAAATAGCACCAGGTGAAATTGTTGTTATGACATTTAAGGTTCGTGTAAATAGTATTCCAAATCCTAATGTTATAAATAATAATGCAAATATTGACTATAGCTATGTTGTTGATCCTAATAGCCAAAAAGAAGTTGATAAAACAAGTACAAGTAATAATGTTACAACAACTATTAATAGTGGTAATATTGACCCTAACAATGGCGGTATAACTAAACTTGTAGATAAAGCATATGCTTCAATAGGAGAGGAGCTTTCATATACAATTAAAGTTAAGAATACTGGTAATATTAAGGTTGAAAATGTAATAATTAGAGATACTGTTCCAGATTCTACTGTATTTATAAGTGGAAGTATTTTAGTAAATGGTGTTCAAAGAGCAGGCGATAATTTAGCTAGTGGTATTAATATTGGAACATTAGACCCAGGAGAAGAGGCAGTAATAACTTATAAGGTTAATGTTTATAAAATACCAACTGAAAATCCTATTAAAAATACAGCTGAGGCAAGCTACACTTATACTGTTGATCCTAATAAACCAAATGGTGTTAGAAAAGATGTGGTTAGTAATACTGTATTAACTAAAGTAAGTTTTGCAGATATTTCTAAAGAAACAGGTGGTCTTGTTAAGAGTGTTGATAAGCAATTTACAGATTTAGGTCAAGAAATAACTTATACAATCACTCTTACTAATAAAGGAAATACAAATGCAAATAATATTGTATTAAAAGATACAATTCCAACTGGTACAACATTTGTTCCTAATTCAGTTCTTGTAAATAATAATGGTGTATTTGGTGCAAATCCAGCACTTGGAATTAATGTTGGAATTTTAGAACCTAATAAAATTGCAGTAGTATCATTTAAGGTTATAGCAACGACTATACCAGCAGGTGGTATTATAAATAATAGTGCAAATATTAACTACACTTACACTAAAAATCCTGATAATCCAAATGGAGTTTCAAAAGAAGAAAATAGTAATATTGTTCAAACTCTAGTTAGAACTGGGGTTGTAATACCTGGTACAATTCCAACAGGTCCTGGTGGAAAACCAATTATAGGTCCTGATGGTAAGCCACTTCCTCCAACAGGTGGATTCATTAAAAAGGCTGATAAGGAATATGTTCAAATTGGAGATACAGTAACTTATACTTTTAAAGTTGAAAATTCAGGAAATGTAACTATTGATAATGTTGTAGTTACAGATTTAGTTCCAACAGGAATGGAATTTGTAAAAGGTTCAATTTCAGTTGATGGAGTTATAGATCAAGGGGCTAATGCAAATCTTGGTGTTAATATGGGTAGTATTAAAGCAGGTTCATTTAAAACACTAAGCTTTAAAGCATTAGTTACAAAAATTCCAGATACGAATCCTATAAAAAATAAAGGAATTGTTTCATATGAATATACTGTCGATCCATCTAAACCACCAATTAAAAATGGAACTACTTCAAATGAAGTAAATGTTACAGTAAATGGTGCAAGAATAGACAATATAGATGGAGGGCTTATCAAACAAGTTGATAAAACATTTGCTGAAATAAATGATATCTTAACTTATACAGTTATTCTTAAAAATACTGGAAATATAAAAGCTAATAATGTGGTTTTAAAAGATACAATTCCAACTGGAACTTCATTTGTACCAGGTTCTGTCACTGTAAATGGTAACTCTGAACCTACTTTAAATCCACAAACTGGAATAGGAATATTAGTATTGAATCCAGGACAAACTTCTGTTATTTCCTTTAAGGTTAAGGTTGATAAGTTAAATGTTGATTTCAAAATTAGTAATAATGCAATTGTTAATTACGACTTTGTTGTTAATCCAAATGATCCACCTGTAAGCAGTAGTTCTGTATCAAATACTGTTGTTACAAAAGAAAATTCAGTTAATTTTGGTGGGGATAACTTTAAGAAATCAGTAGATAATCCTTATGCAAGCTTAGGCGATACAGTAACTTACACATTTACTATCAAAAACACTGGAAATATAATGGCTACAAATGTAACATTTAAGGATAACTTAAACGAAGTACTAAGCTTTGTTAAAGGTTCTCTTGAAGTTAATGGTGTATCAATACCATCAGCAAATCCTGAAACATCAGTTTCTTTAGGAAGTATTGGCGTAAATGGTGTTGCTACAGTATCCTTTAGAGCAGTTGTAGTTTCTATTCCTAAAAATCCTATTATAGAAAATGTAGGTATTTTAGGATATGCAAGTCAGATAGATCCAAATGGTAATCCTGTATTTACAACAATCCCTTCAAATAAGGAAGATATAATAATAAAAGATCCTAAGATTGAAGTTGTTAAATCTTCTAGCAATACTGAAGCAGTTGTAGGTGAAGTTATAGATTATACAATTAAGGTTATGAATACAGGAAATACTGAAGCTATAAACGTTAAGGTTTCAGATGCATTATCAGAATATGTTAAGTTTATTGAAGGTTCTATTACTATAAATGGAAAATCATATAGTAATTACAACATTAGCTCTGGTATAGAAATTCCAAAAATTTTAGTTGGTGAAACTCAAACTATTAAGTTTAAAGCTACAATTATTAAAAAGCCTGATAGTGGTGAAATTTCTAATATTTCAAGTGTAAGCTACAACTATATTACAGACCCAAATAAGCCACCTCGTGGTAATAATATAGATAGTAATAAAGTTACTATTAAAGTTGAGGAGGCAAAGGTTGTAGTAAGTAAATCATCTAATATTTCATTTGCTAAAATTGATGATGTTATAGAATACACTGTAACTATGGAGAATGTAGGAACATTAGATGCACTTAATTTAATATTCTTTGATAGTATTTCAGATGGTACTAGTTATATTGAAGGAAGCTTTAGTGTAAATGGAAGAAAAATAAATTCTGTAAATCTTGCTACAGGGGTTAATTTAGGAAATTTAAAACCTGGTGAAAAACTTACTATTAAATATAGTGTTGTTTTAACTCATGTTGGTTGTGATAGAAAAATTAAAAATGCTGCATTTGGTAAGTTTGAATATAAAATTTTAGATAAATCATCTATTGGCATTAAAGAAACGAATATGGCAGAACACATTGTGGTGGGACAAAGTCCGAACTTTAGACAAATGAATGTAGATGGTGTAATAACTCTAGATTGCCATATGCCACCAATAGAAGAAGTTAATGAAGTTCAAGCAGAAGTTGAAATTACAAATTACTATGTAATAGATACTATGATAGGACGTTCACCTGAAAATTCTAAGCTTACTGGTCAAAAATTAGTTGTTAATGGATATATTCATGAAACAGTAGAATATACTGCATTAGTAGAAAGACAATCAGCTCATTATACTTGTAGAACTAAAAAGTTTAGTACCTTTATAGTAATACAAGGTGAAAGTACTCTTGGTGCTGAAATAAGAGCAGCAGCTTTAATTGAAGATGTATCCTTTAAGCAATTAAATGATAGACAACTATATACTAACATTACCTTTAATTTAGAAGCTAATATAAATAACTAAAAAGTAGCTGCTACACAGAACCGGTGTAGCAGTTCCTTTTTATACAAAAATATAAAAGAATTTTATCCCTCTTTTTATATTGTTTCATAAAATATTAATAGTAGTAATTTATGAGGAGGATTTATGGAAAATTTTAATGATATAAATATAGAAAATGATATAATTGCCCAAGCTACAGGACCTCTTACTATGAATAAAGTAGTTGATAAAGCACAGGGGGTTGTTGGTGATACATTAACATACACGATAACAATAACAAATCCATCAGGTAGTGGTGTAAATACCTCACCTATAGCTTTTCAAGATACAGTCCCAACTGGAACAACTCTTTTACCAGGGACTCTTTTAGTAGATGGTACTCCAAATACAGGAGATGTTCAAGCAGGGCTTACTCTTTCAGGCTTAGCACCTGGTGCAAGTCATCAAGTAATATTTAAAGTTTTAGTAACAACTTTTCCAGGAGGAGTTGTAAAAAATGATGCAACTATTAACTATACATGGGGAAATGGAGGAGTTTTTCCAAACCAAGGTGGAAATGTAGGACAAGCACAAACAGTTCCAGGTCCTGATGTAAATGGGAGAGCTGTTCTAACAAAATCAACAGATAAAACTACAGCAGTTGTAGGTGATGAGGTAACGTACACTCTTGTAGCTGCAAATATAGGGTCAGTAACTATAAACAATGTAACTATTACAGATACAATTCCTCAAGGAACAAGTTATGTTAGCAATTCAACAACAATTAATAATGGAGCAGCTCAAAATACTAATCCTCAAACAGGGATTAATGTTGGGACTCTAACTTCGGGGCAAGTTGCTACAATTATATTTAGAGTAAAAGTAGATACAATTCCAAATCCAAATCCATTTTTTAATCAAGGTATCTTAGGTTTTCAGTTTAATAATGGAACACAAACAGTTACTGGTGCTGGATTAACAGGAAATGTTTTCACAACCGTTACATCTCCTTCAGGAGGAACAGGAAGTATATCTATAAATAAAATTACTGACAAAACAACTGCTGCAATAAATGAAACTATAACATATACAGTTGTTTTAACTAATAATGGAACACTTCCTTATACAAATCTTCAATTTGTGGATACTATCCCAAATGGAACAACCTTTGTAAATGGTTCAGTAAATGTAAATGGAACATCTCAACCTACTTTTAATCCACAAACAGGATTTGCTATAACACCACCTCTTGCTGTAGGTGGAGTAGCAACAGTAACCTACTCAATTCAAGCAACTACTATCCCAACACCAAATCCAATCGTAAATGTGGCAAATGGAATCTTCCAAACTTCATCAGGAAGTGGTAGTAATCTTTCAAATGCAGTAAATACAACTATAACGACACCAGCTTCAGGAAGTGCTAGCATTACAAAATCAGTTGATAAAACAAATGCTAATGTTGGAGATCAATTAACGTATACTGCTGTAATTAGAAATAATGGAAATTTACCACTTACTTCAGTAATATTTACAGATACAATTCAAGCAAGTGGTGTAACCTTTGTTTCAAACTCTGCAACTGTAAATGGTACTGCAAATACTGGAAATCCATCATCAGGAATAACCCTTCCGAATATGGCTATTGGAGATGTTGTAACAGTAGTATTTAAAGTAACTGTTAATAGTACACCTAGTCCAAATCCAATACCAAATGTAAATAGTCTTCAATATACCTATACACCAAATGGAAGTCCATCAGTAACTTCAACGACTATTTCAAACAATGTAAATACCCTTGTATCAGTTCCATCAGGAACAGGTAGTGCAAGTATTATAAAAGCTGTTGATAAAGCAACTGCTAATGTTGGAGATCAATTAACTTATACATCAGTTATAACAAATACAGGAAGTTTACCTTTAACAAATGTAGTATTTACAGATACTATCCAAGCAACAGGTGTAACTTTTGTTTCAGGGTCGGCTTTAGTAAATGGTGTCTCAAATACTGGAGATCCAAGTACAGGAATAAATGTAGGAACAATACCAGTTGGCTCTAGTGCAAATATTGTATTTAGAGTAACTGTAAACACAATTCCAGTTCCAAATCCAATTCCTAATACTTCAAGTTCTAGTTTCACTTACACACCAAATGGAGGAACAGCACAGACCGGGAATTCAAATTCAAATAATGTAAATACACTTGTATCAGTTCCATCTGGTGGAAGTGGAAGTGCAAATATTGTCAAATCAGTAGATAAAACTACTGCAAATGTTGGAGATGTTGTAACTTATACATCAGTTATAACAAATACAGGTAGCTTACCTTTAACAAATGTAATATTTACAGATACAATTCAAGCTAGTAATGTAACATTTAATCCAAACTCTGTAACTGTAAATGGAGCTACTAATTTAGGAACTCCATCTGCTGGAATAAATGTTGGAAACTTAGCCGTGGGTGCAAGTACAACTATAGTATTTAAAGTAACAATAAATACAATTCCAGTACCAAATCCAATTCCAAATACTTCAAGTACAAGCTTCACTTATACACCAAGTGGTGGAACGGCTCAAACTGGAAATGCAAATTCAAATCTTGTAAATACGCAAGTTCCAGGTACTACTATTCCAGATAGTGGAAGCGCAAGTATAGTTAAGGCAGTAGATAAGACTACGGCAAATGTTGGAGATGTTATAACTTATACATCAGTTATAACAAATACAGGAACATTACCTTTAACAAATGTAATATTTACAGATACAATTCAAGCTAGTAATGTAACATTTAATCCAAACTCTGTAACTGTAAATGGAGCTACCAACACTGGTAACCCATCATCAGGAATAAATGTAGGTAACTTAGCTGTTGGCGGAAGTACAACAATTATTTTTAAAGTAACAATAAATACAATTCCAGTACCAAACCCAATTCCAAACACTTCAAGTACAAGCTTCACTTATACGCCAAGTGGTGGAACGGCTCAAACTGGAAATGCAAATTCAAATCTTGTAAATACGCAAGTTCCAGGTACTACAATTCCAGGAGGCGGAAGTGCAAGCTTAA
>NZ_JBOFRG010000327.1:0-38046 GCF_051650885.1 Clostridium sp. | reverse complement strand
CTATTATGAAACTTCAAATGATTTTCAAATCTTATTAGGTGGTTTTTGTATAATTATAGCAATATATATATTTAGTATATATATTAGGCAAGATTTCTTACATCCTATTTCAATTTATAGTATTTTTTGGTTGGGTGTAGCAGGAATATCAACATTTAGAGTCTCATACTATCAAGTAAAATGGTCTCTATATATGTGGATAATTATTATATTAGCATATATAACTTTTGTATTAGGCTTTAAAGTTTTTAGAATTAGAAAAACCAACGAAGTAGATGATATAAAGGTAGTTATAAATAATATCAATGTTAAAAAATTATATTTGGTACTTAAAATACTTGTAGGATTATCGTATATGTCATTATTATTAGAAGTTGTGTTATTAAAGTATATACCTTTATTTAGTAGCAATATGAATTCATATAGAAATTTTAATGTTACAGGATTACACTATTTTGTAATATTAGTGGGAATAATACCACCACTTGCTATATTGTATAAGAAAGCAGGGGGAAGAAAGAAAATATGGTGGATAGTGGCATTAAGTTTTGTTGTAAGTATATTAATTGTTTCTAGACAGTTAATAATTATGCAAGTTGTATTGATAATAATAGCAAGGCATTATTTTTATAAAAAAATCAAACTAAAACAATTTGTGGTGATATTTTTATTAGGGAGTATATTATTTTCACTATCATTTAGTTTGAGAAATCAAAATTCAAATTATATAAATAATGTGGCAAAAATTATGCCTAAATATCAAAATAGTATAATTGTAAAGCCATTATTATATTTTAATATGAATTTCAATAATTTAAATATAATAGTGAATAATTTTCATGATTATAAATTAGGAGAGAATATGATATTTCCGATTCTAGCATTCGCAAATATTAAGGATGAAATAAATTATAGTTATAAAAGTGAATATTTAGCTACACGTAATTTTAATACGTGCACATATTTAGCAGATATATATTATGACTTCGGAATAATTGGGGTTATAATATTACCATTTATATTAGGGCTAATTTACTCAAGGTTCTATAATATTGCCAATAAAAAAATTTCTGTCTATAGTGTTATGTATTTTTTATTAGCATATTGTTTAATTTTTTGTTTTTTTGTAAATTGGTACTATAACACAGCAATTGTGTTTGATATTGTAATTTTATTGTTGATACAGCAATATGTAGAAAAAGGAAAAAGGGTAGGAGAAAAATAAATGGATAATAATATAATTTTATCTATATGTTGTACAACATATAATCAAGAAAAATATATAGCAAAAGCAGTTCAAAGCTTTATAGATCAAGATGTTAATTTTCAATATGAAATATTAATTCATGATGATGCATCAACGGATAGTACAAGTGATATACTAAGAGAGTTTGAAATTAAATATCCTAATTTAATTAAAGTTATATATCAAACGGAAAATCAATATTCAAAAGGGGAGATGCCATCAATAAACCTACGGTATATGGCAAAAGGTAAATATATTGCATTTTGTGAAGGAGATGACTATTGGACAGATAAAATGAAATTAAAAAAACAAGTAGAATTTTTAGAAAAAAATACTGAATATATTGCAACAGCACATTGGAGTGAGGTTGTAGATGAATTTAATAATAAAAGTAGTGCTTATTTAAATAGTGATAAGATATTTAAATTTGCTAAAAAAGAATATTGTTTTGATGATTATAGGAATGAGTATATACCAGGACATGCAAATAGTATAGTGCAAAGAAATATATTTAAGAATGGATCAGATGATTTTAAAAAAATATATAAATCTAGTGAGTTAGTAGGAGATAGAACAACATATCTTATATTAGTACTATTAGGAAAAATATATGTACATCAGGAGATAATGAGTGCATATAGATATATTACAGATAATGGGATAAGTTATAGTTCGAAAGTAGCAAATCAAAATAGACATGATAAATGGTTTAAATATTATTTGAATTTAGAAAAAAATATTTATAAAGAGATGAATAGAGAGGTGAAATTAAAACGGTTAAAATATCAACATTTAATGATGGCATTACAACTATATATGAAGGGTAGAACATTAGAAAATAAGAAGGTTTTATCAGATATTTGGAAAGTATCTAATCATTCAGAACTAATTAGATATTTTCCTAAAGCAGTGTTAAATAGGATAGATTTATATTTTAGATATAAAAATTAAAAATCTGTATAAAAAATATAGACAAATAAATTAATAAAAAAATATTAAGAATGATTAAATTATAAGATGTGATGAAAATATTTTTAAATTAACTATTTTATAAAGAGGGGGTAAATAATGAATATACAAGGGAAATTTGTAACATTAAGAGCTATAGAAGAAAGTGATATGGAGTTATTAGAGGGGATGCTAAATGATTCAGAAATAGAAAAAATGGTTATGGGATGGGCATTTCCGATATCAAAATTTCAACAAAGAAAATGGTTTGAAAATAGTAGTCAAGATCAAAAAAATATAAGATTAATAATTGAAACAGAAAATGATGGTGCAGTTGGACTAGTTACATTGATAGATATAGATTGGAAAAATAGAGTTGCATCACAAGGAATAAAATTAGTGAATAAGGAATATCGAGGCAGAGGGATAGGAACAGATGCAGTTATGACTATGATGAAATATGCATTTGAAGAATTACAATTAAATAGATTAGATGGAGCAATTATTGAATATAATGAGGCATCTAAAAATTTATATTGTAACAAGTGTGGATGGAAAATTGAAGGAGTACAAAGAAAAAGAAGATTTAAGAATAATAAATATCATGATAATTTTATAATAGGAATATTAAAGGAAGAATACGAAGAATTGGTAAATGAAAACAAATATTGGGGAAATATACATCAAAAATAGTAGAAAGATGTAGAAAAGAGTCTATTTACGGACGAGGAGTAAAGAGGAAGATGAATAAAGAAAATGATTTAAAAAAGAAAACCGTAGGTGGATTAATATGGACTTTTTCAGATTTGATTGTTAATCAAGGTTTACAATTTGTAATACAAATTGTATTAGCAAGATTACTATTACCAGAAGAATTTGGACTTATTGGAATGATAACAATTTTTATAGCGTTAGCTAATACTATAGTAGATAGTGGATTTTCAAATGCATTAATAAGAGAAAAAAAAGTGACACAAGCAGAATATTCAACAGTATTTTATTTTAACTTACTGATGGCTATTATATTATACGTTGTACTATTTTTATTATCACCAAAGATAAGTTTATTTTTTAGACAGCCACAATTAAGTGAGATTTTAAGAGTTTTAGCAATAACATTTGTAATAAATTCTTTTGGGCTTATACAAAGGACGATGCTTACAAGAGAATTAAGTTTTAAGCCACAGATGTTAATAAATATGATAGCATCTATCTGCTCTGGAGTAGGGGCAATAGTTTTGGCTTATTTAGGGTTTGGAGTTTGGAGTTTAGTTTTTAGGACACTGATACTTCAGGGAATGCAAGCTATTTTATTATGTTTAATTAATAGATGGAGACCATCAATAACATTTGACTTTAAATCTTTCAAAAAATTCTTTAACTTCAGTTGGAAATTATTGATTTCAGGAGTGATAGATACTATATATAACAACTTATATTATGTAATTATAGGAAAAATTTATTCACCAACTGAGCTTGGGTATTATACAAATGCCCAAAAATTAAGAGATACAGCAGTACAATCTATCAGTAACTCCATTCAGAAAGTAACATATCCTATGTTAAGTAAAATAAAAGAAGAGGAAGAAAAATTAAAAGAATCATATAAAAGTTTAATGAAACATGCTAGTTATATAAATTTTCCTATAATGATAGGGCTTGCAGTAGTTGGAAGGAAACTTATAATTGTATTATTTGGACCAGAATGGATTCCTAGTATAGATATGTTTATTATTCTGTGCATTTCAGGAATGTTATATCCAATGCAAGCACTAAATTTAAATATATTACAAGTAAAGGGACGTTCAGATTTATTTTTAAAGCTAGAGATAGCAAAAAAGATAATAAATGTAATTTTAATTGCAATAGCTATTTATATGAGGGCGGGAATAATCTCATTGATATGGGTAATATTTATAAATTCAATTATAAGCTTTTTTATAAATTCACATTATTCAAAAGAGATTATAGGATATTCTACTTTCGAACAAATAAAAGATATGGCACCAATATTGCTGATTACGGGACTGGCAGCAGGAATAACATTAATTATAGGAAAAATATTATGCACACCTAACTTTGAATTTTTAGTAATAGAGTTAGTTGTAGGGTTTAGTTTATATATTTTATTTAGCTATATATTTAAAATAGAAAGTTTCTTTTTTATACTTGAAATTATAAAAAAGATTATAAAAAGATAAATGAAAGAAGTTGATATTATGAAAAAAATATTATTTTTAGGTGGGTCAAAGCAACAAGTTCCAGCTATTGAATATGCAAAGTCAAAAGGATATTATACTATATTATGTGATTTTTTAAGTGATAATCCAGGACAGTTTGTAGCAGATAAATTCTATTGTGAAAGTACGACAGACTTAGATAAAATGCTTGAAATTTCTATGGAAAATAAAATTAATGGAATTGTAGCATATGCATCAGACCCAGCAGCATTAACTGCAGCTTATGTAGGAAATAAAATGGGGCTAAAATCAAATCCATATGAATCAGTTGAGATATTGTCTAAAAAAAATTTATTTAGAAAATTTTTAAATGAAAATGGATTTAATTGTCCAAAAGCAAAAAGTTTTAAGTCATTTTCTGAAATAAAGAATAATTTAGATCATTTTAAATTTCCAGTAATGGTAAAACCCATAGATTCCTGTGGGAGTAAAGGAGTTTCAAGAGCAAATAATATAGATGAAATAAAGAATATGTTTAAGATTGCATTGGATAATTCAAGAGAAAAAAATGTAATAATTGAAGAATTTATTCAAAGGGATCATGAATATATGATAAGTGGTGATGCATTTGTAATAGATGGAGAAGTAGTATATTTTGGTCTTTTAAATGGTCATAGAGATAGAAATGTAAACGAATTTGTTCCAATAGGAAATAGCTATCCCACATTTTTAAGCAAGGAAAGAATTCAAAAGGTTAAAAATGAAGTGCAAAAAGTAATGAATATTCTTAGGATGGATAATGGGGCGTTAAATTTAGAATTAATGTTTGATGAGAAGGATCAGATTTATATTATTGAAATTGGTCCAAGAAATGGTGGGAATATGATTCCTAAATTATTAAGTGAAGCAAATAAGGTTGATTTAGTAGGGGCTACTGTAGAAAATGCAATGGATAATTTAAAGGAATTAAAATTTGATGAATCAAAGAAAAAATTTGTTATTGCATATGTTCTTCATTCAGGAAAAGATGGGATATTTAATGGAATTAATTATTTAAATGGGATAGAGAAGAATATAAAAAAGAAAGTTATGTATAAAAATATAGGTGAGGAAATAAAGGTATTTAATGGTGCAAATGAAGCATTAGGAATAATATTTTTAGAGTTTGATAGTTTAGAGGATATGAAAGAATTTGTATATGAAAATAATAAATTTATAGAGGTCAGTGTATGCTAGAAATAGGAGGTTTTTTTGAATTAGAATTAAAAAAAGCAATAGAATATCATGATACAAAATATAAACTTAATAATGGAAGAAATGCTGTGAAGTTTATTTTAGAAAAAAAGAAATATAAGAAAATTTATATACCAGTGTATACTTGCGATAGTGTTTATAACTGTATAAAAAATTTATCGATAGAGATAGAAGAATATAATATTGATGAAAAATTTTTACCGAAAATAGACTATTCAAAAATTAAAGAGAATGAGTGTATTTTATATGTGAATTATTTTGGAATTTGTGGAAAGCAAATTTCAGAGGTGTGTAAAAGATGTAAAAAAGAAAGCAAAAGTGACTTGATTGTAGATAATACACAGGGGTTCTTTGAAAAACCAAAAAATGACACACACACAATATATTCAGCACGTAAATTTTTTGGAGTACCAGATGGAAGTTATTTATATACTGAAGAAAGTTTAGATTATAGTAATCTAGAAAAGTGTAAGTGGGGAATAGATAGCTTATATTTATTAGATAGAATTGAACAAGGAGCTAGTCTGGCATACCCTAATTTTAGGGAAGCAGCAAAAAAACATAGTTTATTAGGCATTCAAAAAATGTCAGATATATCTCAAAGAATATTGGAATCTATTGATTATAAAGAAGTTTTGAAAAGACGAAATGAGAATTTCAAATATTTACATGAAGAATTAAAAAGTCTAAATAAATTAGATATAGATATTGAAAAAATTAATGGGGCAATGGTATATCCTTTCTATCATGAACAGGGAGAAAAAATAAGAAAAGAATTGATTGCTAAAAAAATTTATATAGCTAAATACTGGGAAGATGTTTTAATTAAAAAAAATGCATCTGAAAGAGAAAAATCTTTAGTTAAAAATATTGTTGCAATACCGATAGATCAGAGATATGGAATTCAAGAGATGAAGTATATTATAAATGAACTTAAGAATATATTAAGAGATAAGTAGGAGAAAAATTATGGAAATTGTTAATGTTACTAAAAGTTCTATGCCAGAATTTGATGAGTATGTTGAAGAAATAAGAAGTCTTTGGGATACTCATTGGTTAACTAATATGGGTGAAAAGCACAAAAGATTAGAAAAAGAGTTAAAGAAATATTTAGGTGTAGAGAATATAACTTTATTTACTAATGGACACCTAGCATTAGAAAATGTTATTACTGCTTTTGATTTTGTTAGAGGAAGTGAAGTTATAACAACACCTTTCACATTTGCATCAACTACTCATGCTATAGTTAGAAATGGGTTGAAGCCTGTATTTTGTGATATTAATGAAGATGATTATACTATGGATGTTAGCAAAATAGAGGGATTAATTACGGAAAAAACTTGTGCTATAGTTTCAGTTCATGTTTATGGAAATATTTGTAATACGGAAGAGATAGAAAAAATAGCTAAAAAGCATAATTTAAAAGTTATATATGATGCGGCACATGCTTTTGGAGTAAAAGTCAATGATGAAAGTATAGCAAATTTTGGTGATGCAGCTATGTTTAGCTTCCATGCAACAAAGGTGTTTAATACAATAGAAGGAGGAGCTGTTATTTATAAGGATGAAAGATTAAATAAAGTTCTTTATGATATTAAGAACTTTGGGATAACAGGGCCTGAAAGTGTTGAATATATTGGTGGAAATGCTAAAATGAATGAATTCCAAGCAGCTATGGGAATATGTAATTTAAAGCATATAGCTAAAGAGATGAGTAAAAGAAAAAAAGTTGTTGAGCGTTATAAAGAGAATTTAAAAGATGTTGATGGAATAAAGATTGTTAAAGAACAAAGAGGGGTAGAAAGCAATTACGCTTATTTCCCAGTAGTATTTGATAATTTTAAATTAACTAGAGATGAAGTATTTAAAAAATTGCAAGATAATAATATAATTGCAAGAAAATATTTTTATCCATTAACTAATAGTTATGAATGTTATAAGGAAAGATTCCATTGTGAAGAAACACCAATAGCAGAAAAGATTTCAAATAAAGTATTAACATTACCACTTTATGCAGATTTAGAACTAGACACAGTAGATGAAATTTGTAAATTGATTTTAAAATAGGAGGAAGATGCCATGAATAAAATCAGAAAAGCAATAATACCAGCAGCAGGTCTTGGAACTAGATTTTTACCTGCAACTAAGGCACAACCTAAGGAGATGCTTCCAATTGTGGATAAGCCTACTATTCAATATATTATAGAGGAGGCTATAGCTTCTGGTATTGAGGAGATCTTAATTATTACAGGTAGAAGTAAGAAGTGTATTGAGGATCATTTTGATAGAAATGTTGAGCTTGAGATGGAGCTTAAGAAGTCTGGTAAAGAAGATATGCTTCATATGGTTGAGGATATTTCAAATATGGCTGATATTTATTATATAAGACAAAAGGAGCCTAAAGGACTTGGACATGCAATAAATTGTGCAAGAGCTTTTGTTGGTGATGAACCTTTTGCAATACTTTTAGGAGATGATATTGTTTATAACGATGAAAAACCTTGTTTAAAGCAACTTATTGATTGTTATAATGAGTATCATACATCAGTGCTTGGAGTACAAACTGTAGCACATGAAAATGTAAATAAATATGGTATTGTTGATGGTATTAGAATTGAGGACAATATAATGAAGGTTAAGGGTCTTGTTGAAAAGCCGAATGTTGATGAAGCGCCTTCTGATGTAGCTATTTTAGGAAGATACATTGTAACTCCTAAGATATTTGAAATTTTGGATAAAACAAAGCCTGGAAAAGGAAATGAAATTCAACTTACAGATGCATTAAAGACTTTAATAGAAGAAGAGGCTATGTACGCATATAGCTTTGAAGGTAGAAGATATGATGTTGGTGATAAGTTAGGATTTTTACAGGCAACTGTTGAATATGCCTTAAAGAGAGATGAGTTAAGAGCTGATTTTACAGAGTATTTACAAGAGATATTAAAAAAGGATGAAAATTAAAAATAGTGAAAAACTAGAATAGAGGATAACATAATGAAAAAATGGGGAAAAATTTTAGCTACTATAATAATAGTGATTCTTATAGTGATTATAGGTGTGGGAATATACACTTATAATTTATTAGGTAAAACTAAAAAGGTTGAGTTAAATAAAGATGGACTTGGAATAAATCAAGCAGTTAATAGTGAAGCTGAGGATGCAGGTGTTATTAATATTGCTTTATTTGGAAAAGATGAGCCTAAAGGTACTGCAGGACGTTCAGATGCAGTTATGATATTAACTATAGATAAAAAGCATAATGATGTGAAGCTATCTTCTATAATGAGAGATTCTTATGTAGAAGTAAAAGGTCATGGTAAGACAAAGCTTACTCATGCATATGCTTATGGAGGTCCTGAACTTGCTATAAACACTATAAATACAAACTTTGACTTAAATATAGACAAGTTCATAAGTGTAAACTTTACAACATTACCAGAAATCATAGACAAGCTTGGTGGAGTAGAGATAGATATAAAACCAGGAGATTTAAAATGGATAAATGGTTATATTGATAGCTTAAATAGTTATAATCATACTAATGTACCACATATAACAGAGCTTGGACCACAACTTTTAAATGGTACACAAGCAACAGCTTATTCAAGAATAAGATATTCAGGTGGAGACCAAATGAGAACTGAAAGACAGAGAACTGTATTAGAGGCTGTATTTAGTAAAATTAAGGTTATGCCAAAGACTGAATTACCTTCAATTTTAAATGAATTAATGCCGATGTTAGAGACTAATATGTCTTCAACAGAGCTTATAGGATTAGGAATGGATATTGAAAAAATTGATCCTAAGACTATGAAGCAAGAAATGTTTCCAAATGATCAAAGTGGACATGGAGAAATGATAGATGGTGTTTATTATCAAGTATTTAATAAAGACATGACAACAAAAAATATGCACAATTTTATATTTAATTCATAGAAAAATTCCATGGGAAGTTTAATGCTTTCCATGGAATTTTGTTTTCATATATAAATTAATAATTGGTCTAGATAAATTATTAATAAGCTTTTTTAAATCAGTAGAAAAGAATCTAGCTTGAACAAATTTTAATCCAAGATAAAAGCTAATAGTATTAGTTAACATATCATTAGTATCACAAACTCCAGTTTTAGAAATACCTTGCAGAAGCTCTACTAAGACTATAAAAACTATGAAAAATAAAACTAAAAGATAGTTTTCTAAATAACTTTTACATTTAAAATATACACCAATTGGGAAGTACATAAAGAAATTTCCAATAGTGTTTAAAAGAGCAATTGGTGATAAGGTAAAGTCACTTAAAAATGAAGTCAGTGGGTTTAAAATAAACTGCATATGAGTGAAGTTTGCTTTTAAATAAGTAATAGAAAATAAGTAAATGGAGTATAAAACAATATAAAGATCAACATATTTAGAGACAGGTTTATTGAATAAAAGAACTTGACCTAAAATATACATAGTAAAGAAGATTACTAGTAAGAATATAGTTTTTATAAATAAGGGAAATCTATAATGAAAGCTTAACCAAAGTGGTGAGATAATTCCAAAATCTAAAATAGCTGTTAAAGTTATTATAAAAAGTAAGAAATTTTCTTGTTTGTTTTTTATAAATAATAATATAAATTTTAACATAAGTGTACTCCTAAAGTTATTTAAATTAATTATATATGAAGATAATCTGGTAAAAATGAAGAAAGATTTAAAAGTGAAAAAAGAAAGTTTTTTTTAATTAAGAAAATCTTAAAAAGTAAATTAAAAAATAACTTTGTAAAAAAATAATGAATAATGTATAATTTAGGTATGAATGGGTAATTAGGAGGATGAGATGAGTAGAAAAGAAAAAAAGGGTAAACAAAACGGTTCTAAAAGTGTAAAAATTTTAAAACGTGTTTTGATTGGATTGGTAGCAACGATTATCTTAATGATAGGAGTTGGAGTATTTTATGTATATAATACATTAGGCAAAATTGAGAAAACAGATATAAGTGGAGAAGACTTAGGAGTAGTACAAGAGGAAACTGGTAAAGACATAGTTAATATTGCTTTATTTGGAGTTGATGCACCTAAGGGAGAAAGAGGTAGATCAGATAGTATAATGATTTTAAGCCTTGATAAAGAACATAATAAAATGAAATTAACATCTTTAATGAGAGATTCATATGTTAATATTCCAGGGTACAATATGGACAAGATAAACCATGCATATGCTTATGGTGGACCTGCACTTGCAGTAAAAACTTTAAATACGAACTTTGGATTAAATATAGAAAATTTTGTAACAGTAAACTTTACATCATTACCAAAAATAATTGATGCAATCGGTGGAGTAAGTATAGATATTACAAAAGGTGATTTAACAGAAATGCCTAGAGTAGGAATTCATAATACAGGAATGCAAAGATTAAATGGAGAACAAGCTTTAGCTTATTCTAGAATAAGATATAATGGTGGAGACCAACAAAGAACTCAAAGACATAGAAATGTTATGGAAGCTATGTTAAATGAAGTTAAAAATGTATCAGTATCAAAAATACCAGGCATATTAACAGGATTATTCCCATATATGGAAACAAGCTTTACATCAACAGATCTTATTAGTTTAGCAACAAGTAATGTTTCATTATTACAAAGTCCGTTACAGCAATTAAGATTACCTGAAGATGGTACTTATAAGCCATTACCAGGGACAAAGACATATTATGCTGTATATGATTTAGAAAAAGCGAAAGAAAAGCTAAAAAGTTTTATATATGAATAAAAAATACCTTTCAAGATTTAATCTTGAAAGGTATTTTTTTTAGAAGAAGTATGCTTTGTTTTAAAGAAGAAGAGAGTATAGGTGATTAATGGAATTATAAAAAATACAAGCAGTAAAAAAAGTTGATAATATCTTAAAATATTAAAAAGAAAAAATTGATTAGTGGAAAGGTATAAGGAAAGTAAAAAAGCAATGGAAGAAAATAAAATGGTGAAAAGTTTTTTCTTACGTATTTTTGATTTTAATATAAGAGTTATCGATTTAAAAGAAAGTAAATACTTTAAAGAATAAATAAAAACAACTCTTAGAAGATAGAAAAAATCGCCACATTCTAAAAAGCCATTTAATTGAAGACGTTGGTAATATATAAATTCAGGATAAAAAATATTTCCAGCACGTAGTGGTCCAAAGGTTGCAACAAGGGAAAAGAAATATAAAGTTGTTGAAATAAGGATAAAAATCATTGTTAGTCCGGAATATTTCATTAAATGTTGAGAGTCATGGACAAATCTTAAAAAAGGCAAAATAATTAGTATTGATGAAAATGAGCCAAGTGAAAGTAAAAAAGAAAGAATTACTTCTTTTGATAAACCATTAAATAAAATTGGAAAAACAGATGAAAAATCCTTATATTTAAAAAGTAAAACAGACATAAAAAATGATGTTATTAAAACTATAAAAAGGAGAATAAAAACTATATAGCTTATAGTTTTTAGACTTTTAGTAGATACATATGCAATTGGAATAAAAAAGAAAAGAAGGCAGTACCATACTGGAGTTTCAATAAAAATGTTAGTATGAATACTACTTGCATAAATAGATGCAGATTCTACTGAGCAACTAAAAAATCCTAAAAGTATAAGAAATAAAAGAAAATAGGCAATTGGTTTAGGATATACTTTTAGAAAAATAGATTCTAAATTAAAGTTTTTTCTTTTTATAGAAGTGTAAATTATAAAAAGAAAAAAAAGCATAAAAATTAAGCTAGCAAAAAATGTAGCTAAATAGGTATCTCTTCCTGAGATACGAAGAAATATAGACGAATATGTTCTAATACTTATAGTAGAAACAGCTAAAATGAAAAATATGTAATGTTTAGAATTTAATTTAAGCAAACCAAATCTCTCCCTTTTGTAAAAATATTTACACCTAGTATTTGCAAAAAAATGAATATTAAACATATTTTAAGAGATAATATTTTTAGGTGATGAAGAATGAATAAATATTTAAAAAGTGTAAAAGAACAATTTGAAGGAAGTTTTGACGTTAAGTATAGGGAGGTTAATTGCTCTTTAGGAAAAGCTACATTAGTATTTGTAGACAATATATGTAGTGGTGATTTTATAAATGAGTATATAGTATTACCACTTAAAAGAAATGAGTATGAATGCAAAAATGTAGAGGATTTACTTGAAAATGTGCTAGATTTAGCTAACTATGTGAAAGATAAAAATGATTTAGATGATATATTTTTACATATTGTATCAGGCGATGTAGTTATTTTCATAGAAAATTATGAAGAGGTACTTTTTTGCGAAGCAAAAGGAATGGTAAGAAGAGGAATCGGTATTCCAGTAACAGAAAATGTATTAAAGGGACCTAGAGAAGGTTTTAATGAATTGTTTGTTGATAATATATCTCTTCTTAGAAGAAAAATGAAAAATTCTAATTTGAAATTTGAACCAACTTATGTAGGAAAAAAAAGTCAAACTGTTGTGTGTTTAGCATACATTAAGGGGGTAGCACCTGAAGGACTAATAGAATATGCAAGAGAAAAAATAAAAAGCTTAAATATGGAGTTTTTATTAGATACAAATTATGTAGAAGATAAGCTTAAAAATAAAAATTCAATATTTGATACAGTAGGATATACTGAAAAGCCAGATGAAATTGCAGCTAAGATAATGGAAGGAAGGGTGGCTATTTTAGTAGATGGAACTCCTTTTGTTATAACAATTCCATACTTTTTTTTGGAAAATTTCCAAATGCCAGATGATTATTATATAAATAGAACATTTGCAAATTTCACTAGAGTGTTAAGGTGGATGGCTTTTTTCTTAGCTACATTTTTACCAGGAGCATATGTTGCTATAATTACATATCATTTTTCTGTAATTCCATCTTTGTTTTTATTTAGATTAGCAGTATCACGGGCGGGTATACCTATTCCTACAGTACTAGAAGTTATAATTATGATGATTTCTTTTCAGATAATAAAAGAAGCTGGTCTTAGATTGCCACAACCAATAGGAAGTGCTATGAGTATAGTATCCGCACTTATATTAGGAGAGGCGGCTGTAGGTGCAGGGATAGCATCAAGAATAACAATAATTGTAATTGCTATTAGCATGCTTAGTTATTTTTTAATTCCTAAAATGTATTCAGCATTATCAGTATGGGCATTAGTATTTGTTCTTGCAGGAGGTACTTTTGGACTTCCAGGTATTTTCTCATTAACAGTTGTATTTATAGCTAAAATAGCAGAATTAGAAACAGGGAATTATCCTTATTTATTTCCACTTGGAAGTTTTGAAAAATTTAACTTTAAAGATGTTTTATTTAGAGGGAAATTGGGAAGAATTTCAAAGGAAGTAGTTTCGGAGGATGAGAAAGATGAGAAGAGTTAGGAAAATAATTAAGCTAGGCATTTTAATTCTTGCAATAATACTAATGCTTGCTGGATGTTTCAATTATAGAGAAATAAATAATGTTACATTTGTAACTAGTGTAGTTTTAGATTTAGATCCTTTAGGGAATGTTGTAATTTATATGGACTGTGTGAAGCCTTATAGAAATAATAATGAAAGTTCAGACAATGGAAAGAGAATAATATATAAAGGAACAGGAAAAACAACATTAGAAGCAATAAGGGATGTGAATATGGCATCAAGCTATAAAATAAATTTCACTCAAAATAGAGCAATAATTTTTACAGAGGGGGCAGCTAAAGAAGGGATTGGTAAATTTTTAGATATTATAAATAATGATCAAGAATTTTTAGTAAGACCTTATGCTTTCGTATATTTTGGAGAGGTAGATAAGCTTCTTAATTTGGTAGCTTCAGATGAAGAATATTTAGGATTATATCTGACCGATTTAGTAGAAAAAAATAAAGCTAATCCTAGAGCAATAGTAAAAACTATAAATGAGTACATAACAGAAAGTGAGATTGGAGCAAATTATTCCTTACTTGGAGCGATTCAATCGAGAAAGGATGTAACAGACCAAAGAGTTGAATTAAGTGGTGGAGTTATAATGCAAAATAACGTTATGAAAGAAAGAATAAGTATGCTTGATGGATTAAGCTATAACATACTCATAAATAATATAAAAACAGGAACTTTAGAAGCTGTAAATCCACAAATGAATAATGGATTTATAACATTAGAGATTTTAAATAATAAAACTAAAACAGATATAAATTATGATGGAAATAGAGTTTTATTAACTAAAAACATAACTATAAAAACAACACTTGCAGAAGAGCAGGGAAGATTTGTATTAGATAAAGAAACTTTGAAATTAATAAAAGAAGAGGAAGAAAAGAGAATAAAGGGATATTTAGAAACTTTTTTTGATAAATTTAATAGAAAAAATATAGACATAATGGGTGTAGAAAGATTATTAGAAATGAAATATCCAAATCTTATTAAAGGAAATATACTTAGTACTGTGGATATAGACATAAAAGTTAATGTTGATATTGAAGGAAGAAGTATAACAAGGGATAGCTTTTTTTAAAAGATAAAATTGGTTGAAATTAGAAATTAAAAATAGTATTATTAAAGTATAAAAGGATTATGTTGAGAAAATCTATTTTAAATATAATTTTAATAGATTTTTAATAAGAGAAAGCTTATGATAGTGGGGGATTTTTCAAAAAATGGATTATTACAAAAAGCTTTATGAAAGTGAAAAATGCAATCATGAAAAATATAAAGAAGAAATGAGAGCAGAAAGAAAAAATTTAGAAGAAAAAAATGCAAAGCTTTTAAAAGACATAGATGTTTTAGCTAATATTATTCAAATAAGTCAATACATAAATTCATATATAAGAGATAAAAACTTGGTAAATATGATAAATGATATGATAGTAGGAGTTTTAGGGGTAAAGCATTCGTCTATATATGTAAGAGAAAGTGATGGAAAGTTAGTTAGAAATGTAAACGAAGTATGTAATATAGAGCCAACAGAGGAAGAACAAAAAAATATAAATGAAGGAACTGAATATTTATTTATTTCAGATGATTATATTAAAATATGTCCTAAATGTAAGGCGAAAATAAAGTCATCAATGGGAATGCCAATTAAATTAAGAGGTAAATTTATAGGATATATAGCAGTAGATCATACCATTGACTTAACTGAGGAAAATAGAATTTTCTTAAGTTCAATTTCAGCACAAATAGCAATTGCACTAGAAAATTCACTTCTTTATAGAGAATTAAGTGACATTGCTAAAAAAGATTCACTAATGGGGATTTATAACAGAAAATATTTTTTTAAAAGAGCAGAAGAAATATTAGGAAAAGATAAAGAAAAGTATGCAATAGTTATGTTAGATCTAGATAATTTTAAAAAGGTAAATGATAACTTTGGACATCAATATGGGGATGAAGTTTTAAAACGTGTTAGTAAAATTATCAGTAAAAATCTTTTGAAAGAGTCTGTTTTTGCAAGGTATGGTGGAGAGGAATTAATAATATTAATTTATAATTATAAAGAAAAATTAGATGTTATAGAAAGCTTAGAAAATATAAGAACTTTAATTGAAAAGGAAACCATATGTTTAGGTGAAATAAAATCTAAAGTAACAACAAGCATAGGGATATCCTTTAGTAAAGAAAAAAATGGAAAGATAGCGGAAGTTATAAGTAGAGCAGATGCATTATTATATGATGCAAAGCATAACGGTAAAAATAGAATTGAATATGAGACTATATAGAGAAAAGAGTGGTATAAATTGAAATAGATACCACTTTTTCTTTTTATTAAAGTATAAAAAATATCTAATTGAATATAATTAATTATAAGAATTTATAGGGGTTGAAAAAATGATTCAAATATTTTGTGGCGAAAGAGGTGCTGGTAAAACTAAAAAACTTATAGAAAAAGCAAATGAATATAAAAAAGGTGCAAAAGGAAATATTATATTTATAGATGATGACAGCACAAATGCAAGACTTGTAGATAGGGAAATCAGATTTATAGCAACGGATGAATTTAATGTAGAAGGATGTAATTCATTTTATGGTTTTCTATGTGGCATAATATCAAATGATTATGATATAGAGCATGTCTATATAGATGGACTTTTAAGTATTTTAAAATGTTCATTAGAAGAAACTAGAGAATTATTTTTTAAATTATCAAAGTTATGTGAAGAATATGATGTAAGAATATTCATAAACGTTAATAATGAAAAGATTGAAGAAATGCCATTATTCATAAAAGAATATGCTTAAATGTAAAGGGTTACTAAGGCTGGTTGTTTTACAATCAGTCTTTTTACATAGATATAGATATAAAAAAATGTAAAAAATATACGATAATAAGGTATAGAAAGTTTAGAGGTGAAGGTATGCCAGGAATTTGGGGATTAAATGGAAATAATGTTGTTTCAAATAGAAAGATATCCAGTAAGATAACCTTTAAAGAAGGGGAACGCTTTACAGGGAAAATTATAAAAAAAGATGGAGAAAAAAATGTTGTTATAAAGTTAGCTGATGGATGGAAGTTTGAAGCTGAAATTGAGGGTGATGTAAATTTAGAAGAAAATTCAGTTTTAAAGTTCAAGGTTAAGGATACAGTTGATGGAAAATTAAAATTAGAAATAGTAAAAGAAGAAGTTGATGGCTTTAAAAAATTAAACAAAGACCAGTTGATTTTAAAGTTTATGAGAGAAAAGGGCGTGTCAAAAGAAGAAGCAATGCTAATGAAAGAAATGATACAAAGAGAAATTCCTTTAACAAAGGAAAATATAAATAAATTTAAAGAGGTATTATCTTTTTTAGAAAACATAAAAAATAATAGTGAAGAAGAAGAGAGTTTTATAAATAAATTTATAGACTCTAAGGTAGTAGACACGGAGAGCAAGAATATAGAGCAAACATTAAAAAGTTTTTTTCAGGTTTTCAAAAAAATGTCAAAGGAAGAAGTAATGGTGTTTTTAGAAAATAATGTTGAATTAACTAAGGAAAATGTTGAAGGATATAATAAATTATTTAAAGAAGATAAATTAAACGGTTTTATAAAAGAAATAAAAACATTAATAAAGGAAAAAAATGATATAGAAAGGGAAGTAGAAAAATCAGATGTACCTAAGGAAAAAATAGAAATAGATAAAAAAGATTTAGAAAATAAAGAGGCGATAAAGGGAAATAATAGATTTGGATATGTTAAACCTGAAGAAAAGGGAAGTGTAGTAGGATTAATAAAATCAATAGTTGGTGAAAATAATAAAGAGGTTAAAGATATATTTAAAGAGATAATACTCCATAAAAAAAGTATAGAGGTTTTAGATTTAAATACTATTGATGAAAAATTCAAAGGTATTACAGAAGGAAAGTTTATAAGAGCATTGCAAGAAAATATAAATTTAAAAAGTGATGGGAAACCTAATAATGTAAGTGTAGAAGATTTTTTAAAGCTTCTAGAGAATATAAATACAGAAGATGATGTGGTGGAAAATACACAAGTTATAGGGGAGAAGGTAAAAGGAAAAGAAAATGTTGAAGAAGTATTGACTAAGATTTTAGGAAAAGAAATAAAGTTAAATAAAGAAGAGTATAAAAAGATTTTACAAGTTATAGAAGGGTTTGAGAAAGAAAAATTAACAGAAGAAGTAAAAGAAAAAATTATTAATAAGCCACAAATTTTAGATGCTAATAATATGAAAAAAGATGAGATAATAAAGGAATTAAAAGAAAAAATTATTAATACAAGGGAAATTGCTGGAAAGTTAGAAGAAAACTTCTTGGGTAAAGGAAGTGAGAAAATACTAGCTTTTGTTAAAAATAATATTGGAGAATTTAAAATATTTAATGCAATTAGCAATGAGTATTATTATTTAGACATACCTATAAAATTACAGAAAGAAGAATATCCATGTAAATTAATAATAAAGGATAATAGAAAAGATAATAAATCTATTGATAAAAATAATGTAAAGGTAATAGTTAGTATAAAAACTATAAATTTAGGTTTAATAGATAGTTATATTCATTTAAGTAATAATAATATGGAGGTCAAATTAAAATGTAAAAGAGAAAATATAGGAATTATAAAAGAGAAAATAGATAATTTAAAAAAGGCTTTAGAAACTATGAATTTAAATATAAAAATAAGTGTAGAAGAAAAAATAGATGAAGTAACACTTGCTAACTGTAGAGAGTTTTTTAAGAAAAAAGAAAATAGAATTTTAGATACAATTGTATAATTAGAGTTGAACATAAATAAATATATGGATATAATAAAGCAAGGAATGAGATGAGATGGGATATAAAAGAAAAGCCGCAGCGCTTAAATATGATATGAACAATGAAGCACCTGTAATATCAGCAGCGGGTGTTGGGCAGATAGCAGAAAATATAATAAAAAGGGCAGAAGAAAATGAAGTTCCAATTGTATACAATAAGGAGCTTACAGATTTTTTATGTAACTTAGATGTAGGGGATAGTATACCTGAGGAATTATATGAAGCAGTTGCTCATGTTATAGCTTATATAACAGATATAGATGAAAAGATATAGATAAAATGGAAAGGTGATTAAATATATGGCGTTATACGCAATATCAGATTTACATTTATCTCTAAATACAGATAAGCCAATGGATATATTTGGAGATAAATGGGCATCACATGATGAAAAAATAAAAACAAACTGGCTAGAAAAAGTAAAAGATGAAGATACTGTTTTAATTGCAGGAGATATATCTTGGGCCATGAAATGGCATGAAAGCGAAGAAGATTTAAAATTCATAGATGAGTTACCGGGGAAAAAGATAATTTCTAAAGGGAATCATGACTATTGGTGGGCGAGCATAACTAAGCTAAATAGCATCTTTGAAAACACAAAATTTCTTCAAAATAATTATTATACTTACGAGGACTATGCAATATGTGGAACACGTGGATGGATTCCAAGAAATGATAATTATACAGAACATGATGAAAAAATTTATAAGAGAGAATGTATCAGATTAAAGTTATCATTAGATGAGGCTAAAAAAGCTGGTTATGATAAATTTATAGTAATGTTACATTATCCACCAACAAACGATAAGTTTGAAGATTCAGAAATAACAGACATACTTGAAGAATATAAAGTAGAAAAAGTTATTTATGGACATATTCATGGATATGGACTGAAAAATATATTAAATGGAATGAAAAATAATATTGAATATATAATGACATCATCAGATTATTTGAATTTCGACCCTATAGAATTAATAAAATAAAGTTTAATATATAAAAAGCTATCATAAAAGACTAAATTTCTTAGTCAGATATATGATAGCTTTTATTTTTAGTTATAGTTTTTTGAAAGTCTGTTGATGGTATTTATTGAAATATTTAAATTATTCATAACAGAAGCTTGGATATCCATATTAGCAGAGATTTCTTCAGTTAATGCAGTATTTTCTTGAGAAATAGTATTAACTTTCTCAACGGTTGAAAAGACCTCATCAGTTTTTTCAGAAGCAGAAAGGAGATATTCTATACTGGAATCTATTTCGTTAGAAGCTGAGCCAATAGAGGTTTTTATGTCTGTAAAATTTTGCTTAGTAGAAAAAATTGTATTGTGCTGTGTTTCAACAGCTTTATTACCAGTATTCATAGCAACAGAAGCTTTAATAATGTCTTTCTTTATTTCATCTAAAATAGCTGTAATGCTTTGAACAGCTTGTTTAGAGTTTTCAGCTAGTTTTCTAACTTCTCCAGCAACTACGGAAAAGCCTTTTCCAGCATCGCCAGCACGAGCTGCCTCAATAGCAGCATTTAAGGAAAGCAAGTTTGTTTGGCTTGCTATTTGGCTAATAGAGTCTGTAATAGAGTTAACAGATTCTAACTTAGAGACTAAGGCATCAACAGTAGAACTTGATATAGAAAAAGCACTTTCAAGGTCATTTAAAGAATGGTCTAAAGTTGAAATAGAATCTAATCCTAAATTAGCAAGTTTGTCTGCATCTAAAACAGTAGCTTGAGCATTAGTAACATTAAGTGCTAAGTTTTCCATTGAAGATTTGAAATCAAAAAGCATAGAAGCAGCATTTTCAATTTCATTGCTTTGAATGACACTAGATCTACTTAAATTATCTAATGAACAATTAATATCATTAAACGAAGAATGGATAGTGTCAGAAGAACGATTAAGAGAATTAAGTTCACTTAAAATTTCTTTAGGAATAATGTTTTTTTGTACTATGATTTCTTTCGTTTCTACAACGGAAGATTGAGTTTGTTTTTTACTGAAAAATCCCATTAAAACACTCCTTTAATATAAAATTTATAAATATAAAATTATTCTTCTTTTAAAGCATATCTGGCATTGCGAGCCATTTCTTTAATTTTAGGTGAAGAATTTGTATTTAAAATAACCTTAGAGTACCAAAGCATTGCATTTTCCTTTTGGTTAGTTCTATTGTAAAGTTCACCAATAAGGAAGGTAAGACCATCACGATATAAACCAAAGATAGGAAATGGTTCATTTAAAAAGGCATCTAAAAAGCAATTAAGAGCTTTTTCAAGGAAAAAAAGTTCATTTTTAGAATCATTTTTTAAACGATACATCCAAGCAATTTTGATACTAGTAATGCCTAAAATACTAACTTTCTTGTTGCAAGTATGAGAAACTATTAAAGAAAGCTTGTATCTAGATATGGCAGTATCTACATCAAAAGTAGAAGGATAAGATTTTGGAGTCCATTTAGGTGTTATATTTTCTAAAACTAAACTTTTTTGTTTTTCACGAAGAGATGAAAAATCATGTTTTAAAGAACTATAACCACAAGTATTACATATCCATACATCATAGAAGTAAGGATTTACTCCTTTATATCGTAAGAAAAAGTCTGAGTCTTTAGAAAGGATTCTAGGTTTATTTACTTTAACAGAAAGTTCTGTAAATTTAGAATCACAAACAGGACAACAAACACTTTTATTAAATAAATCGTCATTATATTTAGTCAGCATATTTATTTAGTAATTAATGAACTTAATTACTGAAGAGCACCTCCCTATACAATATGTTATAACAGTAAAATTATACCATAAAAGAAGGGGGGAGAATAAAATAAGAAAAATATTTATACATAATCTAAAATTTTTGTTATAATTATTAGTAGAAAAAAAGTAAGGTGGTTTTTATGGCAGTAAATGATTGGAAAACTTTTCTTGTGCCCTATGAACAAGCGGTAGAAGAGTTAAAAGTAAAATTAAGAAGTATAAGAAAAGAATACAGAAAAAAAAATGAATATTCACCTATTGAATTTGTTACGGGACGAGTAAAGGAAATTTCAAGTATATTAGAAAAAGCAAATAAATTTGGAATTCCTGTAGAAAGAATTAAATTTGAAATGGAAGACATATCTGGAATAAGAGTTATGTGTCAATTCGTAGATGATATTGATAGAGTTATAGAACTTTTAAGAGCAAGAAAAGATATGACTATTCTTTACGAAAAAGATTATGTTAGAAATGTAAAAGGAAGTGGATATAGAAGTTATCATATGATAATAAAATATCCTGTTAATCTTGTTGATGGGCAAGTTGAAATATTAGCAGAATTTCAAATAAGAACACTTGCAATGAACTTCTGGGCAACAATTGAACATTCATTAAATTATAAATACAAGCAACAGATACCGCCAGAATTAAAAGATAAATTAAAAACAGCAGCAGATGCAGCGTTTATATTAGATGAAGAGATGCTTGAAATAAAAGATGAAATAAAAGATGCACAAAAGTTATTTGAAGTTAAATCAGGAATTATATCAAGTATAATGAATAGTATTTTAACTCTTATTTCAATGGGAAAAATACCAGAAGCAAGCAGATATGAAAAAGCACTTAATAAACTAATAGATGATGGGGATGTATTAGAATTAAATAGCTTATTAATATCAATTAAAAAGGAAATAGATAAATATAAGGAATAAATGAGGGGGGGCTATCTTTTAGGTAGTCCCTTTAGTATAGGGAAAAAGAATTTAACTTGAGTAATATAGTCAGAAATGATAAAATAAGAATATAATATTAGATAATAGTTATCTAATAACTATGAATATTATTTAAAGGTGGAAAAATTATGAATGATAAAAAAGAAATAAAGATAGAAGAATTAAAAAAGAATGGATTATTAATAAAAGAAATTGAAAATCAAACTGAAGAGCTTCAATTAATTGCAGTTAAAAATAATCCATTAGCAATAGAATATATAAAAGATTTAAGTGAAGAAGCAGGATTAATGGCTGTAACTAATCTTTGGAATTCATTAAAATATATAAAAAATAAAACAGAAAAAATAATCCAAAGAGCCGTATCGGTAAAAGGATGGGCTATTCAATATGTAGAAAATCCTAGCTATGAAATAAAAAAAATAGCAATAGAAAAAGATTATGATGCAATAAAATATATTGAAAATCCAGAGCAAGAGCTTCAAACTATGGCTATAGAAAAGTACTGGGGAGCTATAAAGTTTATAAAAAATCCAAGTAAAGAAAGTAAGATTTTAGCTATAACTAAGAATGAAGAAGCAGTAAATTTTATTTCAAATTATTCTTACGATGAAATTGGAGATTTTATAGATGCAAATATAAATGTAGTAAAATATGTTTATGATTCAATAGACCCAGATTTAGTTGTAGAAGTATTAAGAAAAAAATTAGAAAATAATGAAATGACTCATAAATATATGCAAGACTTTATCGATTTAGAGTTATTACAAATGGACAAATTAGATTTTGTAAGAACTTATGGAAATAGAGATGCTAAAAAATATATTGTAGATTGTGTTTTATAGAAGAGAGTGGTGAAGTATGAAATATTCAGATATAAAAAATGCTATTAAATTAGTAATGAGTGCAGGAGATGTACCAATCATTGTTGGAGAAAGTGGAATTGGAAAAACATCTTTAGTTAAAGAGATAAGTAAAGAAAATGATGCAAAGCTTATAACAATTGACGCTAACCTTTTAAAGGAAGGAGAGATTGGTGGACTTCCTACAATAAAGAATGGAAGAACTGTTTATGCAACTCATAATAAGTTAGCTTTAGCAGATGAAATGGCTAAGGAAGAGAAGGATGTAATAATATTTATAGATGAACTTAATAGATGTGAGCATGCAGTTCAACAAGAATTAATGAATATTATTTTAAATAGAGAAATTAATGGATTCATTATAGATGAAAAAATAAAGGTAATTGCAGCAGTAAATCCATTTAGTAATGATGGATATAATGGAGAAGGTTATGATGTTGTTGAAATGGATTTAGCACAAAAGGATAGATTTGTTTGGCTAGATATGGAAGCAGATGTTAAAGAGTGGATAAAATGGGGAATGAAAAATGATAATATTGATGATTTAGTAATTCAATTTATTTCAGCATTTCCAGATTACTTAACTACTAAAACAGTAGATGGAGAAATAAAACCAAGTCCAAGAAGTTTTGAAAGAGTATCAAAAGCATTGAGAATATATAAAGCGAATAAAAGAGTTTACACAGAAGACGTGTTTATGAATATTGTAAAAGGTAATGTTGGAAGTGAAATAGCATTAGATTTTATGAACTTCATAAAAGAAAATAGCAAGCAAATGATAGAAGTAAGTCAAATTTTTGAGTTTGATGTGTTGACTTCTGAAATGAAAGAAATGATAAAAGAGGAATCTACATCAAGGTTATATATTTTAATAAAGAAAGTATTAAATTATTTAGAAGATGAAGAAGATAGAAGTGAAAAAATAAAGGTTGTAGGAAGTATTCTAGACCTTTATCCAAGAGATCTAAGACTTGGAATAATGAAGGAAATAAAGAGAGATTTTAAAAATGGACTTTATGAAGAACTTTTAGATACAGATGAATTCTTAAATGCATTCTTTAATATCTATGATTATTAAGATTTGGAAGTGATTTTATGAGATTTGAAGAAAAGATAGAATACCTTTTTAGAAGAGCCTTAGAGATAAATAAAACTAAGGAATATGATGGAAGCTTTGAAAAAGAGTTTTTTGATCTAGTATCAGAGGTTGTAATTTCTCTAATGAAAGGTGAAAATTCATTTTTTGGAAGCTTTATGCTAAAAATAAAAAGAAAGATAAATCTTAATTTAACATGTCCTTTAGGAACTATTCCAAAAGGAACTGAATATATAATGTTTTTTAATCCATATCTTTTTCTTCAATGTTCGCTAACTGAAATGGGAGCTTTATTTAAGCATGAAATATATCATATAATGTTTTCTCATTATAGCAGAGAAAAAGAGCTTAGAAATTCTTTTTCAAAAGAGGCTGTAAATGTAGCATTAGATGTATCTATAAATCAATTTATAAAAGATTTACCAATGGATGCTATGAGACTAGATAGAGTACAAAAACAGTATAACATTGAGCTTAAAGAAGATATGCCTGTTGAATATTATGCAAAGGAAATAGATAGACAGATAAAGAGAAGGAAAAAAGAAGAAAAAAAGAATGTGGAAAGTGATAATGAGGAAAGAAGATTTGATATAGGGACGACTCATGATATATGGGAGAGTCTAGAGGTATCAAAGGAATTAGAAGAGAGTATAAAGAGTAAGACTGTAAATGGAGTAGATACATCACAAGTTCCAGAAAGTATTAGAGAATACATGAAGGATAAAGGTGAGGCAGAAGTTCCATGGCAAAGCATCTTAAAGAAGCTTATTCCATCTATAGAAAGAGGCTATAAAAAAACTACAACTAGATTAGATAGAAGACAAAGAGAGAGGCTGGATTTAAGAGGAAGACTTAGAGATAAAATACCTGAAATAATTGTAGCTATTGATATTAGTGGAAGTGTTAGCAAGGATGAATTTAGGAAAATTATAATTGAAGTAATTCAAATTGCAGAGTCAAGACGTGCAAAGGTTAAGATTATAGAATGTGATAATGAAGTTAGAAGAGTATATAATATAAACTCTATAAATGAACTTCAGGATAGATTTGACTCATTAGGTTCAACAGCTTTCTCACCAGTATTCCAGTATTTGAAGAAAAATAAACTAACCAATAGACCAATAGTTTATTTTACAGACGGTGAAGGTGAAAAAGAATTATCAGTAAAGTGGAATAAGAAAAATATAATATGGGTTTTAACTGGAAAAGAGGAAGAACTTTCTCTTAAAGATGGACCATATATGGTAAAAAGATTAAATAATATTAAAAAAGAAAAAATAGATCGATCAACTGGTATTCAAATGTATAGAGAAATGATGCCAGATAGAAGAGAAGGATAAATTCGAAATATGAATTTATCCTTCTATTTTTAACGAAAAATTCATAAAATAATAGAAAAAGAAGAGGCTATATGATAAAATTACTATATGGGGGATTGGGTAAATGAGAAGTGTAAATTATTTTAAGATAGTGGTTAGTGTCTTGTTAGTAAGCTTAGGAATGAATGTTTATTTAAGTATAAATAAGAAGATATATAAAGAGAAGGCATTAAAAGACACATATACAGATTTAAGAAAAGTAAAAGAAAAATCAAAGAGTAGTGAAGAAATCATAAATATAATATTGGAAAAAGATAAGTATGAAGGGGTTGAAATTCTATACGTTTACAATGACTTCGGTGTAATATCAAATAGCGTGATAAACCTTTGGGCTGATTATGGATTTTTTGAAGAGAAACCAGTTGTACAAGGGAAAAAAATTGATATGAATAATGTAGTACAAGGTGATGTATTCTATAGAATAGAAGAATATTTAAACAATATGTTAGCTAAAATAATGTTAGATAATAGGAGAGAATATAAATTAACAAAAAAAGAAAAAGAAGATATAAATAAAATAAAAAACTTTTTAAAAGAGATAAATGAAATATTTAAAGAATATGATGAAAATAAATTAAAAGGATTAGAAGGGGAAGCTAGAGAAAAAGAAGTAATGAAAAAAGAATATTGGATAGATATGTTAGAAAAAATAAATGAGATAAATTTAAAATATTCTGATTATGATTTTTCTAATGAAGCTCAGGAACAAAATAATATTTAAGAAGAACTTGCCACGGCAAGTTTTTTTGTTTTATTATAAATAAAAGGATAATTAAAACTTAAAGGAGGAAAAATGGGTTATTTTTTAATTTTAATAACTACAATTATTGCAGTTGGTATAATTATAAAAAGAAATTTAAAGAAGAATAATAGAATTATAGAAAAAATAATTAAAATTGTAAAAAATATAAATAAAACATATTATAAAATCTTTACGAGTGGAAAGATTGTGAAAAACATTATAGTAGGAATATTGATTTTATTTGCAGAATTTTTTACATTTGCAAGTATAACATCAGGGGTATATTCTAATTTACAAGTTAAAAGTAATGGAGTAATAGAACTAATTTTAAAGGTAATAATAACAATAGTAAGTTGTATTTTAATTTTCTATGTTATAGGATATGTACTTTTATTTAGTGAAAGAATAAATAGTTTTATAAAAAGTAGTGAAAATAAAGATTTTAGAATTGATTTTTTATTAAGCTATTTTCTAATAAGTACATATATGGCAGTTTTAATTATGTTTCCTATAGAATTTGAAAAGGTTGGATATATTGTTCTTATAGGAATGGGACTAAGTTATTTTTTAAATATGAAGCTTATATTTAGCATTCTTATTAATCCAAGAACTATAAAAAAGAAAGATGAGGAAAGTTTAGAGTTTTCTAGGATGATGATAGTATCAGTATTGATATTAGTAATGATAGTATTAAGTCTTTATTTAGCAGTTTGTGCTGTAAGTACTATAGGTGGAGTTGGATTTAATAATGCAAATGGAAACTTTAGTTTGTTTTATTATACAATAATAACATTTACAACTATAGGATATGGAGATATTGTTCCATTAACAGAGCTTGCAAGGATGCTGTCAATAATTATATCAATAACAAGCGTTATATGTATAACTATATTCTTAAGCAGTATATTATCTTATAGAGAAAAATTTAAAAGTGAAGAATAGAAAAAAGCTAGAAGATTAGGTTACTTCTAGCTTTTTTGATCTAAAATATTTTTGAAATAGTGGTTATAAAAATTAAGAAAAAGGAAAGTCTAATAATGAGAAAAAAGAAGCAAATTGAAGAAAATTAAAGTTTTATATCCCAAAATCACAAAATTTAACAAAATTAGATTGAAAATTTTCTTTGACTTTCTTTGACCTTAGAGTTATGATAAATACAAGATAAGAAATAAATACGAGGTGAATAAAATGAATGTAGAAAAAATGACATTAAGAGTACAACAAGCTTTAAATGAGGCAAATGGTATAGCAATGAGAAATAAAAGTCCTCAAATTGATACAATTCATCTTTTAGGGGCATTATTAGAACAAAACGATGGTTTAATTCCAAACATTTTCACTAAAATGGGAATTGGGGTTAAAGGTCTTGTAGATACAGTAAATAGAGAAATCCAAAATGGACCAAAGGTTAGTGGAGAAACTAGCGTTTATATAAGTAATAAGTTAAATGAAGTATTAATAAAATCAGAGGATATTTCTAAAAAGTTTGAAGATTCATATATAAGTGTTGAGCATTTAATGCTCTCTATTATGGAAGTTGATAAAAATGGGCAAGTAGGAAATATTTTAAGAAATGCAGGAATTACAGAAAGTAGATTTATGGATGTATTAAAAGAAGTTCGTGGAAGTCAAAGAGTAGATACTCAAGACCCAGAAGGAACTTATGATGCTTTAGGCAAATATGGTACAAACTTAAATGATTTAGTTAAAAATCATAAATTAGATCCTGTTATAGGAAGAGATGAAGAAATAAGAAGGGCTATAAGAATTCTTTCAAGAAGAACTAAAAATAATCCAGTATTAATTGGTGAACCTGGTGTAGGTAAAACAGCACTTGTAGAAGGATTAGCTCAAAGAATAGTTAATGGAGATGTTCCAGAGGGATTAAAAGATAAAACTATATTCTCACTTGATATGGGTTCATTAATTGCAGGAGCTAAATATAGAGGTGAGTTTGAAGAAAGGTTAAAAGCAGTATTAAAAGAAGTTCAAAGCAGTGAAGGTAAATTAATTCTTTTCATTGATGAAATTCATACTATAGTAGGAGCTGGTAAAACAGAAGGAGCTATGGATGCAGGTAACTTAATTAAGCCATTACTTGCAAGAGGAGAACTACACTGTATTGGTGCAACTACTTTTGATGAATATAGACAATATATTGAAAAAGATAAAGCATTAGAGAGAAGATTCCAACCTGTTATTGTTGATGAACCATCAGTTGATGATGCAATATCAATTTTAAGAGGATTAAAAGAAAGATTTGAAATTCATCATGGTATTAGAATTCATGACCAAGCAATTGTAGCTGCTGTTAAATTATCAGATAGATATATTCAAGATAGATATTTACCAGATAAAGCAATTGACTTAATTGATGAAGCTGGTGCAATGATAAGATCAGAAATAGATTCTCTTCCAACAGAGCTTGACATGGTAAGAAGAAGAGTATTCCAATTAGAAGCTGAAAGAGAAGCATTAACTAAAGAAAGTGATGAAAATTCTAAGAAAAGATTAGTTTCAATTGAAAAACAATTAGCAGAACATAAAGAAAAAAATGATGAGTTAACTGCTAAATATGAAAAAGAAAAATCTGCAATTATTGAAGTAAGAAATTTAAAAGAAAAGATTGACGATGCAAAAGGTCAGTTAGAAGAATATAAAAGAGCTTATGATTACAATAAAGTTGCAGAAATTCAATATAGCTTAATTCCAAAATTAGAAGAAGAAATGAAAGAGAAAGAAGCGAAGCTTGCTGAAAACTCAGAAGGTTCATTATTAAAAGAAGAGGTTACTGAAGAAGAAATTTCAGAGGTTTTATCAAGATGGACTGGAATTCCAACTTCAAAACTTTTAGAAGGTGAAAGAGAAAAATTATTAAAATTAGATAAAGAGCTAGAAGAAAGAGTTATAGGACAAGAAGAAGCCATACAATCAGTATCAAGTGCTATTCTTAGAGCAAGAGCAGGGCTTAAAGATGAAAATAAGCCAATTGGTTCATTTATCTTCTTAGGACCAACAGGAGTAGGTAAAACAGAGCTTGCTAAAACTTTAGCTAGAACTTTATTTGATACAGAAGAAAATATGATTAGAGTTGATATGTCAGAATATATGGAGAAACAATCTGTATCAAGACTTGTAGGACCACCTCCAGGATATGTAGGATATGAAGAAGGAGGGCAGCTTACAGAAGCTGTTAGAAGAAATCCTTATTCAGTAGTATTATTTGATGAAATAGAAAAAGCACACCCTGATGTATTTAATATGTTCCTTCAAATCTTAGATGATGGAAGGCTTACTGATAATAAAGGGAAAACTGTAGATTTTAAAAATACTATAATCATTATGACTTCAAACATTGGTTCAGCACATCTTTTAGAAAATGAAACTAAAGATGGTGTAAGTGAAGATATTAGAACTAGAGTTATGGATGAAATGAAAATGAGATTTAAACCAGAATTCTTAAACAGAGTTGATGATATTATAATGTTTAAACCATTAAATGAAGAAGGAATTGAAAGAATCATAGATATCTTTATTAAAGAAGTAAGTAATAGATTAGTAGAAAGAAATATTAAATTAGAAATAACTGAAGAAGCTAAAAAAGTTTTAGCAAAAGAAGGCTATGATCCAGTTTATGGAGCTAGACCACTTAAAAGATATATTCAAAACACAATTGAAAATATCTTAGCTAAGAAAATTATAAAAGGTGAGATTGGCTTTGGTATGACAGCAGTTGTTGATATAAAAGATGATGAAATAATTATAAATGGGAAAAACTAATTGTAAAAATGATGAGGCATAAAAGCTTCATCATTTTTTTTATTTATTTAGTAATAAAAGATAAAAAAAAGAATAAATATTAAAAGTGTTGATATCAAAGAATGAATAAAAGAAGGTGATAAGAGATTTTATTTGTTAAGAAATTTGGCCAATTTATTTTGACACTTTTTCTGTTATCTATAATTGTCTTTTATATGGCAAGACTTGCCCCAGGAGACCCATTAAGGTCTTATTATGGTGAGACAGTAGAAAGAATGAGTGAATACGAAAGAGAAAATGCAAAGGAAAATCTAGGGCTAAATGATCCGATTCACATCCAATATGTAAAATGGCTTGGAAATGCAATGGAAGGTAATTTTGGGATATCTTTTAAGTACAAGCAAGATGCAATGGAAGTAATTAAAGGGGTTATTGGTAATACTCTTATTTTAGGCATAATAGCCTATGTATTAACATTTTTAATAGCAATTTTCTTAGGAGTTTTTTCAGCATTACATGAGGATAAATTTATTGATAAAGTTATTTGCTTTATAGGAAATATAACTAATAGTATACCCTCCTTTTGGGTTTCTTTAGTTTTAATTCTTTTCTTAGGTGTTAACCTGAGAATTTTACCTACAAGTGGAGCTTATGATATAGGAATGGAAGGAGATTTAATGAATAGAATAGTTCATTTAATCTTACCTGTAACTGTTCTTATAATAAGTCATTTATGGTATTACACCTATATTATAAGAAATAAGGTTTTAGAGGAAATTAGAGAGGATTATGTTTTGTTATGCAAGGCAAAGGGAGTCCGCAAAAATATAATTCTTTATAAACATTGTATAAGAAATGTAATGCCAGCTATAGTTAGCATTATGGCAATTTCTGTACCTCATATTATAGGTGGAACTTATGTTGTTGAAAAAGTATTTTCATACCCTGGGATTGGAAGTCTTTCATTAGAAAGTGCACAATATCATGATTATAATATGCTTTTAATTCTTTGCTTAATAACAGGTGCATTAGTTATTATTGCAAATATGGTAGGACAGTTTATAAGTTTTAAATTGGACCCTAGAATGAAGCATAAAAAGAATATAGATTATGCAGTTTAATATAAATGACTTTACAAGAGTATCAGGGGATTTAAGAAAAGAGCAGAATGTAAAAATAGTTAAAAAGAAAAAGAGTATAAAAGGTTTTCCAATTATATCACTTGGAATATTAGGAATAATATTTTTAGGATGTATATTTGCAGATTTAATATCTTTTGATGATCCATTTTATATTTATTTAGATAGCGTAAATGTAGCACCAAACGGTAAATTTTTATTTGGAACAGATACTATGGGACGAGATATTTTTTCAAGTATATGGAATGGTGGAAGGATATCACTTTATATAGGAATACTAGCTACAGCTATATCAAGCTTTATTGGGATTTTATATGGAAGTATAAGTGGTATAGCAAACGAATATTTAGATGATCTTATGATGAGATTTTCAGAAATATTATTGAGTATTCCAGGGATTTTAATAATTATGTTTATTCAAGGAATACTTGGGAAAAATAATGCAACATCCATAGCAATAGTTATTGGGACAACTAGCTGGATGAGTATAGCTAAAATGGTCAGAACTGAGGTAAGAAGAATACGAGAAAGCGAATATATTGTTTGTGCAAGAGTTATGGGAGGAGGTTTCTTTTATATATTAAGAAGACATCTATTACCTAACTTTATACCTGCAATTATGTATATGATAGTTACTAGTGTAGGAACAGCAATTGGTACTGAATCTACATTAAGTTTTTTAGGGATAGGATTATCAGCTGATATTTTATCTTGGGGAACTATGCTTTCATTAGCAGATGGTGCACTTCTTACAAATTCATGGTGGATTATAGTTATACCAGGATTATTTTTAGTATTAACTTTGTTATCAATTACAAACTTAGGTAATTACATTAGAAAAATAAACAATAAAAAAGGAAATAATTTATAAAGGGGATATAGGGAATGAAAAGTAAAAAAATTATAGCTTTAGTAATGAGCGTAGGTATCATGGCTGGAATTATGGCTGGTTGTGGTGCTGATAAAAAAGAAGAGGGAGCTGCAAAGCCAGCAGTTTCAAATACTCTTGTTTATGCAAGTGGAGATTATACAAATATCAATCCAGTATTATATGAACATGGTGAGATAAATACATTAATATTTGATGGGTTAACTGATAGAGATAAAGACAATAAAGTAATTCCAGGACTTGCAGAAAGTTGGACATGGAATGAAAAAACTTTAACTTATAAGTTTAAGTTAAGAGAAAATATAAAATGGCATGATGGTGAAAAATTTACAGCAAATGATGTAAAATTCACTTATGATGTTATAAAAGACCCAAAAAATAATTCAGAGATACTTTCAAATTATGAAGAAATAAAAGAAGTTAAGGTTATAGATGAGTACAATATAGAATTTGTATTAAGTGAGCCAAATGTAGCAATCTTAGACTATTTAACTGTAGGTATTATACCTGAGCACATATTAAAAGGTCAAAACATTGCAGAGCATGAGTTTAATAAAAAACCAATAGGAACAGGACCATATAAATTAGAAAAATGGGACACAGGACAAAGTATTACTTTAGTAGAAAATAAAGAATACTACAAAGTAGATCCTAATATAGAAAAAGTAGTATTTAAAATAGTACCAGATTCAAAAGCAAAAGTTATGCAACTTCAATCAGGAGAGGTGGATTTAGCACAAGTAACACCTAAAGATATTGAAGTGTTTAAAGATAAAGATGAATTTAGTGTAAAAGAAATAGTAACAGCAGATTACAGAGGAATTCTTTATAATTTTAATGGAGGATTCTTTAAAGATAATAAGGAATTACCACAAGCACTTAGCTATGCTATTGATAGACAAGGGATATTAGATAGTGTTCTTTTAGGAAAAGGAGAAATTGCATATTCACCAATTCAAAGAGGACCATATAATAATGAAAAAATGGACAAACTTGAATATAATAAAGAAAAAGCAAAAGCTGAAATAGAAAAGCTTGGATGGAAATTAGGTTCAGATAAAGTTTATGAAAAAGATGGAAAGAAATTAGAATTTGAAATTGTTTGTGGGCAAGGAGACCAAGTTAGAATAGATATGGCAAACATTGCAGCACAAAACTTTAAAGAAATCGGAGTAAATGCAAAAGTACAAATAAATGCAAAAGTAGATTGGAAGAATCAAGACACTTATTTAATAGGATGGGGAAGTCCATTTGATCCAGATGATCACACTTACAAAGTATTTGGAACAGATAAAAACTCAAACTTTAGTGGATATTCAAACAAAGAAGTTGATAAACTTTTAAAAGAAGCAAGAAGTATAGAAGATCCAGCTAAGAGAAAAGAATTATACGATAAATTCCAAGTAGAAATGGCTAAAGATACACCATATACATTTATGGCATATATAGATGCAATATTTGTAGCAGACAAAAACATTGAAGGAATTTCAGAAACTACACCACTTGGACATCATGGAGCAGGACTGCTATGGAATGTAGAGGAATGGAAGATTAATTAGAATTTAGAATGAAAAATTAAAAATTAAGAATTAGGGGGAATCGCAAGCGATTCCTTTGGGGGGACTCAAAATTTGTCTGGCGACAAATTTTATCGCGGTAAGGTTTTTAGTTAAGAGGTAATAGGGAAGAGTTGAGTGGGAATTAAAAATTTAAAATTTAGAATTTAGAATTGGGGGGAATCGCAAGCGATTCTTTTGGGGGACTCAAAATTTGTCTGGCGACAAATTTTATCGCGGTAAGGTTTTTAGTTAAGAGGTAATAGGGAAGAGGTAAGAGTTGAGTGGGAATTTAAAATTTAAAATTTAAAATTAAAAATTGAGAATTAAGGGGGAATCGCAAGCGATTCCTTTGGGAGGCTCAAAATTTATCTGCGATAAATTTTATCGCAGGCACACATTAATTCTTAATTCTTAACTCTTAATTCTTAATTAAACAGAGGTGTTTTAATGTTAGATGTTAAGAATTTAGTTGTCAATATTGAGGGTCAGAATGGAATTGTTCAAGCTGTTCGTGATGTTTCTTTTTCTTTAGAAAGAAATGAACTTCTTGCTATTGTTGGTGAGTCTGGATGCGGAAAGTCTATTCTTTGTAGGAGCATTATGAATATACTTCCTAAGGGAGCAACTATAAAGTCTGGTGAAATTAATTTAGAAAATAGAAGAATAGATAGCTTAAATGAAAAGGAAGCTGAGAAGTTTAGAGGAAAGGATGTATCTATGATATTTCAAAATCCTATGACTTCTTTAAATCCAACTATAAGTATTGGAAACCAAATTGTTGAAGGTTTGCTTATTCATACTAAGATGAGTAAGGAAGAGGCTAAAGAGGAAGCTATAACTTTAATGGAGCTTGTTGGAATTGATAGAGCGAGAGAAAGATTTAATCAATATCCACATGAGTTATCAGGTGGAATGAGACAAAGGATTGTTATTGCAATCTCTGTTAGCTGTAAGCCTGATATAGTTATTGCAGATGAACCAACAACAGCGTTAGATGTAACTATACAAAAGCAAATTTTAGAGCTTTTAGTTCATATAAAAAGAGACCATGATTCATCAGTTATTTTAGTAAGCCATGATTTAGGTGTAGTTTCTAGTGTTGCAGATAAAGTAATAATAATGTATGCAGGCAAAATATTAGAGATGGGACGTGTGGAAGAAATTTTTAAAAATCCAACTCATCCGTATACAAAGGGACTTTTAAAATCATTACCAAGTTTAAATGAGGGAATGGAGTATTTAGAGACTATAGGAGGAACTCCACCAAACCTTTTAAATCCACCTATAGGAGACCCTTTTGCAGAAAGAAATAAAAATGCTCTTAAAATAGATTTTTTAAAAGAGCCACCTTTAGTTAGGTTATCAGATACACATATTGTTTATTCATGGGAAGCCTTCTATGAAAAGAATAAGGGGTGTTTAGAGTTTATAGAGGGAGAAGCTTTATAATGAAGAAAATATTAGAAGTTAGAAACTTAAAAAGATATTTTAAGCTTGGAAAAAAGGAATGGATAAAGGCTGTTGATGATGTAAGCTTAGAAGTTAATGAAGGGGAAATACTGAGTGTTGTTGGAGAATCAGGTTCAGGGAAAAGCACACTTGGAAGAGCTATTATTGGAATAAATAGAGAAGGAACTGGAGATATAGTGTATTTAGGAAAACCTATTGGAAAAAAGAGAAGCAGTAGAGAAGAAAGAAAAATTATAGCAGAAACAATGCAAATTATATTTCAAGATACTACGTCTTCTTTGAATTCAAGAATGAAGATAAAAGATATAATAGGAGAACCTTTAAAAATACAAGGAAAGAAAAATAAAAAGGAAATAGAAGAAAAGATAAAAGAAGTGATTTATAAAGTTGGATTAGACGAAACTTATTTAGAATCTTATCCATATGAATATTCAGGAGGACAAAGACAAAGAATCTCTATTGCAAGAGCTCTTACTATGGATCCTAAATTTATAATAGCAGATGAACCTATAGCATCACTTGATGTATCTATGCAAGCTCAAATTGTAAATCTTTTTAAAAAGCTTAAAAAAGAAGAAGGATTAACTTGTCTTTTTATAGCACATGATTTGTCTATGGTTAAGTATATAAGTGATAGAATTGCAGTGATGAATAAAGGTAAATTAGTTGAGATTGGAAATACAAGTGAAGTCTATAATAATCCTCAAAATGAATATACAAAGCTTTTAATAAGTTCAATTCCTAAAATAGAAAAGTATTAGATTATAGGCTACAAGTCAAATAAATGATTTGTAGCCTTTTAAATTTTAAGTGTAAATAAAAAGAGTTTTTAGAGTATAATAGGCTTAAAAGATTTAAAAGGAGGAGATTGAATGAAGAAAACTATAGGTGTCTTTGCTCATGTTGATGGTGGAAAAACTACTTTTTCAGAAAGTTTATTATATAACAACAAAGTAATTAGAGAGAAAGGAAGAGTTGACCATAAGGATACATTTTTAGATAGTCATAATATAGAAAAAGAACGTGGAATAACAATATTTTCAGATGTTGCTATTTTAAATTATGAAGAGGATAAATATTTTTTAATAGATACTCCAGGACATGTAGATTTTTCACCAGAGATGGAGAGAAGCTTAAGTGTATTAGATTATGGAATACTTATAATAAGTGCAGCAGAAGGAGTACAGGGACATACTGAAACTATATGGAATTTACTTAGAAAGTATAATGTTCCAACCTTTATATTTATAAATAAAATTGACAGAGTTTCAGCAGATATTTCTGAAGCATTAGAAGAGATAAAAGTTAAATTAAGTAAGGATATAATTTTTACAGATTTAAGTTTTGAAAGTTTAGATGAAGAGCAAATAGAAACAATTGCAGAGAAAGATGGAGTCCTTTTAGAAAAATATTTAGAAGGTGAGTATTCTAAAGAGCTTTGGATAGAGAAGTTAAAGAATTTTATAAAAGAAGAAAAATTATTTCCAGTATTTAAAGGCTCAGCACTTTTAGATATTGGAATAGTGGAGTTCTTTGAAAGCTTTCATAAATTAACTTATGTAGAAGAAGGAGAAGAAGATAATTTTAAGGGAAGAGTATTTAAAATAAGATATGATGAAAAAGGAAAAAGAATAACTTTTATAAAAGGTATTAGTGGAAAAATTAAAACAAAAGAAGAAATTGAATTTATGGTAAATGGAGAAAAAAAGAAAGAAAAGATAAATGAAATTAGAGAATATAATGGGATAAAATATAAGCTTGTAGATAAGATTGAAGCTGGGGATATTGTAGGGATTGTAGGAATAAATGAGCTTAAAGCAGGAGATTCAATAGGATTTGATGAAAAGTTAAAATTGAATACAACACCAGCCCTTATGGTTAAGGTTATATATGATAAAAAAATAAGTAAAAGTGAAATCCTTAGAATATTTAAAATATTAGAAAGTGAAGATAATAGCTTAAATGTTGTATGGAAAGAAGATATAGAAGAGCTATCTATAAATATAATGGGAAAAATTCAGCTTGAGGTGTTAGAAGAAATATTAAGCGAGAGGTTTAATATTAAAGTTACTTTTGGTGCACCTCAAATAATGTATAAGGAAACTATAAAAGGAGAAACAGTAGGATATGGACATTTTGAGCCTTTAGGGCATTATAGTGAAGTTCATTTAAAGCTTGAAGAAGGCGAGAGAGGGAGCGGAATACTTTTCTTTAATAAATGTCATGCAGACTGCTTAACTACAGGAAATCAAAATCTTATTAAGACACATATATTTGAACGGGAGCATAAGGGAATATTAACAGGAAGTCCTATAACAGATATGAAAATAACTCTTTTAACTGGAAGAGCTCATAATAAACATACTTCTGGAGGAGACTTTAGAGAAGCTACTAAAAGAGCTTTAAGACAGGGGCTTGAAGGAGGAGAAAATAAACTTTTAGAACCTTATTATAAATTTTCAATATCAGCAAATGTAGAGCATTTAGGCAGAATTATGGCAGACATTCAAAAGATGTATGGAGAGTTTAATCCACCAGAGCATTTAAATGAAGAGATAATAAGAATTAAGGGAAGAGGACCTGTTA
>NZ_JBOFRG010000326.1:0-4082 GCF_051650885.1 Clostridium sp. | reverse complement strand
TTTTATTTTTTAAACTAGCGGACTTATATTAATTATTTTATAAAGGAGAATTAATTATGGGAATTAAAGATAAATTTAATGATTATTTTAAAGATTCATATTTTAAAAAATACGGAGATAGAATAACTAGTACAGCGGGTACTATTATTTCTTTTAAAATAGAAGAGAAGAATTATATTATTTTCAAAAAAATCATAGTTGATGTAATTGTAAAGCCTGATTCAGGAAAAGGTGTTTCTAAATGTAAATATACTAAAGGTAAATGGTTTAAGAAACCTGAATTCATTCCTATAAACAAAGGACATAAAGTTATGATTATGGGACTTTCAGGAGTTAAGGGTAAAGAGGATGCATCTGTAATTCAGATTCAAAATATTATAAACTTAACTAATAAGAGAGACTTAGTTCCTATAGACCATTCTGAAATAAAGAAAGCACGTCAACAAGCAACTAGAATGCAAAGAAGATAATTTTTAAGAGCCGTATTTTTATACAGCTCTTTTTTAATGTCTACACTTCATAGTCTATAACTATTCTATTTTCTGTTACACTTCTTACAAATTCACCAGCTTTAACATGGTGTGGATTTACTTGATAACTTTCTAAATCTTCTAACGTTTCAAACTCTGAATATAAAACTATATCCTTAGCAACACTTGTGCTATTTACATTGATTCCAACTTCTATAAACTTAATTTCTGAAATTAATCCTTTAAGCTCTTCTAATCTTTTTTTCATTTCTAATCCATTTTCTTTTTTGTTTTCACCTTTTAAATCCCAACTTACAATATGTTTTATCATCTTTTTTTACACCTCTTTTAATTTTCTATGAAAAATGGTTGTGTCCATGCTTTGGCACCATCTTCTCTATATACCTCTATTCTAACATATCCTTCATTACCTTTAACAGTATAGCTTGACTCTGTTCCTTTTTCTATCTTTAATACTTCACCATTTTTTCCAATGAATTTAAAAAATACATAGGGAACTCTATCATCATCTTTTTTTAAAGATATAGTGTTTCCATCTACCTTTATATCTTTTATTTTCACTCCAAAAGAAGCATAAAAGCTTCCTCTTCTCATTGCTTCTATTATCTCTTCTTTAGTTTTTTCTTTTGCTAAAACATAATTATATGCTCCACCTGCTCTTGAAAAAATATGCATATCATCATTTGCAAATCCAAAAACTTTTTTCCCATTTGATAGTAGTTTGTCCCATAAATCAGTAGCTAATGCTATCCCCTTACAGTCCATTCTTACATTATTATTGAAAATCTCGATTCCCGTATAGTTTTCTAAATTCATTAATTCCTCATATGTCCAATAATCTAAGACTCCTAAATGAGGATGACAAATTATATTTATTCCATTACTGTCATTTACTCTTCTAAATAACATATTATGATTATTGTAATCTTCTCCATTATCATAATACTCTAAAACATTAATTCCTAAGGTTTGTTTTTTTTCTTTTTTAAATTCTACACCTTCTATTAATACTATATCTTCTCTATCTTTATATTTTTCTAAATTTGTAATTAACATATGGTCTGTAATACTTAAAAAGTCATATTTCATTTTATAGCCTGTATACATCTCAATTACTTTTTCAAGACTATAATGTCCACAAGGACTATTATCAGTATGAGTATGAAGGTTACCTTTTAAAAAGGCTCCCTCATAATCATATAGATTTACTATTTTCATTTTAACACCTACTTTATTTCTTCAAACAATAGTTTTAAAACTTTTTCTCCTGCTTTTCTGTTCTTTCCTTTGTAAGGGAAGCAATGTATATGAATTGCTGGATTAAAGTTTATTTCTATTATTCCATAGTTATTTTCATTTTTTTCTTCATGTATGTTTTCTATCATCATATCTACACCAGTTATTTTTGCATTAACTGCCTTTGCAGATTTTATAGCAACTTCCTTATAGCTTTGATGAATTTCATCAGTAAAGTCAATACTATCTCCACCTGTACTTATATTAGAGTTTTCTCTTAAATAAACTACTTGCTCTTTCTTTGGAATATATGAAAAATCTAAGCCTATATTTTTAAGGAACATTTCTTCAGCTTCTGATGCTCTTATTTTTTCAAGAGGTGTTTTATATCCTTTTCCTCTTAATGGGTCTTTATTCTTCATTTTTATTAAAGTTTTAATATTATGAACTCCATCTCCTGTAACATTTGCAGGTACTCTATGAAGTATTCCTACAACTTCATTATCTATAACAAGAAATCTATATTCTTTTCCTTTTATAAACTCTTCAATTAAAATTGAATTATCTTCTTTAAAAGCTATTTCTAATGCCTTTTTATAGTCATCCTTAGTCCATTCTTCTTTAAATATTGTTATTCCTACACCAAAATTCGTTGTTTTAGGCTTAATAACTATTTTTTTACCCTTATATTTAGAGTAACTTTCTAATGCTTCTTCAACTGAATTATAATGCCCACCCATTGGAACTCTTATTTCATTTCTTTCTAATACCTTTTTAGATACTAATTTATTTTCCATTATTAATGCAGTTATATAATTATCTTTACTTGTTTTTGTGGCTTGTTTTACATACTCTTTATGTCCTCTAAATTCTAGCTCTATAAAATTTTCATCTCTATCTAAAATTTCAAAAGACACACCATACTTTAGTGCTTCTATAATAAGTATTTGTGTTGATAACTCTAAATCTTCGTATCCTAATAATTTAAAAGCATTTTTCTCACTTTCTTTTTTATTTTCTTTTGCTATTCTCATATAATATTTTAAATAACTAGTTTCTTTTATTCCTTCTATTAATCTGCTTGCAATTGTTAAGTTACTATCTTTAAATCTTAATTTAGATTTTTCTATTATTTTAGTAAAATCTTTTTCATAAGCTGTATCTACAAAAACTTTATTTTTTATTTCTTCAATAAATTCTAATATCTCTGTTCCAGCTTTTTCTACAGTAGTTTCTTTTCCATTTATAATTAATGTACTTTCCTTACTGTTTTTTATTGCTCTATTGTCATTCTCTATACATTCTTTATGTACTTCTGTAGTATACTTTTCATCTTCTTTGAAAAGGCAAAATAATACATATAAATGAATTAAATAAAGAGAATTTTTTGATATCCCAAATTTTGTCGTAGGATCTAAGTCTAAAAGTCTTATTTCAATATATCTAACACCATTTTTTTCTAAGTTTTCAAGCATATCGCCATCTTCTTTAGACTTAAATCTTATAGCACTATAATATTCTTTTGCTTCTTGTATACACTTATCATTAATTAAATTTTTCACATCTACTATATATTCTTCTAAGCTGTTATAAGAAACATAAAAATCTTCTTCATTTCTATATCCACATCTACTATTTCTTAAAGATCCAACACCTTTAAAGTAATAATCTTCTTTATTTAAAGCCTCTCCTTTTTCAGTACATCTTTTAACATAACTGCTATGGAATACTGGACTTGCTCCTGTTAGATAATTTAAAAACCATTTATACTTTAAAAAATTTCTTCCAATCTTGAAATATAAGTCATTTTTAAATTCTTTTAAATCCACATCTCTTTCTTCTAAAGCATAAAGTTCTTCTATAAACTCATCTTTAAAAGAAAAATTGTAATGAACTCCACTAACAAGCTGTCTTTTCTTTCCATACTTTTTCACTAGATTTTCTCTATAAATTTTTGCTTTTTCGTCCTTTAAATCTGCTACTTTTATTTTATCCTCTGATGGAAGCTTTGGTGGATTACTTTGTGGCCATAAATATTCATCTTTTAGCTCTATATTCACTATATTATTTAAATTTTCCATAAAGCTATAAGCTAAATCTATTGATTCACAAACTGGAGTTACCATTTCCATTTGACTTTCTGCAAAATCTCTTTTTATAAAAGGATTCTCTTCTTTAAATACTTCTGGATGTTTTTTAAGTGAAATTTCTCCATTTTTATCTACTCTAATATTTTCTTTTTCTAATCCATAATTACATTGAATTAAGCCTTTATTTAATCCATTTTCAATTATTTTATCTAATAATTTATTCATTTAATATTCCTTCCTTAAATTGCAATTATATTTCTATTTA
>NZ_JBOFRG010000325.1:0-3686 GCF_051650885.1 Clostridium sp. | reverse complement strand
AGGCATTTTTTAGTATATAATGAATAGGGAACTTTAAAAGGAAAGTTGAATTTTATAAAGAAATATATTATTCTTTATAGTAAATTATAAAGATTAGGTTATTTCTTGATAAAATTTAATTTTTTAATAATTAAGAGGTATTTATTATTTTATATAATAAATATAGGCTTTAATTGGAGGTTATTTATGACTAATAAAGATATGATTAAATGTGAAAAGTTATCTTTTAAGTATACAACTGAAGAGGATGAAAAAACTATTGAAAAGTATGCAATTAAGGACATAGATTTAACTGTAAATAAAGGTGAGTTTTTAGTTGTTTTAGGACACAATGGATCAGGGAAATCTACTGTAGCAAAACATATGAATGCATTGCTTATTCCAACATCAGGAGTTATATATGTAGATGGTTTAGATACAAAAGATGAAAAGAATGTATGGGATGTTAGATCAAAGGCAGGAATGGTATTTCAAAATCCAGATAACCAAATGGTTGCAACTATCGTAGAGGAAGATGTAGCATTTGGACCAGAAAACTTAGGGATTCCACCAGAAGAGATAAGAAGACGTGTGGACGATAGCTTAGAAAAGGTTGGGATGTCTGAATATAAGAGACATGCACCACATCTTTTATCAGGTGGACAAAAGCAGAGGGTAGCTATTGCAGGTATACTTGCTATGCAACCAGAATGTATAATATTTGATGAGCCTACAGCAATGTTAGATCCATCAGGTAGACGAGAAGTTATAAAGAATATAAAAGAAATTAATAAAGAGTATGGAATAACAATAGTACTTATTACACATTATATGGATGAAGCAGCTGAGGCTGATAGAATCGTAGTTATAGATGGTGGAAATGTTGTGTTAGAAGGAAAGCCTAAAGAGGTGTTTTCTAAGGTAGAGCAAATGAAGGAGCTTGGGCTTGATGTGCCACAAGTAACTGAGATAACTTATGAATTAAATAAGGTAGGATTCAATTTAGATAAAGAAATTTTAAATGTAGATGAAATGGTGGATGCGTTATGTCAATTAAAATAGAAAATTTAAAACATGTGTATATGCCAGGAGGTCCATTTGAGAAGACAGCTCTTGAAGATATTAATATTGAAATTAAAACAGGAGAATTTGTTACGTTAATTGGGCATACTGGTTCAGGAAAATCAACATTAATTCAACATATGAATGGGCTTTTAGAGGCAACTTCAGGAAAAATAATAGTAGATGGTGAGGATATTACAGCTAAGGGAGTTAAGCTTTCTGATGTAAGAAAGAAGGTTGGTTTAGTTTTTCAATATCCTGAGTATCAATTATTTGAAGAAACAATAGAAAAAGATATTCAATATGGGCCAAGAAATTTAGGGCTTGATGAAGAGGAAATAGATAGACGTGTTAAGACTGCTATGGAGATGGTTGGACTTGACTATGAAACCTTTAAAGATAAGTCACCATTTGATTTAAGTGGTGGACAAAAAAGAAGGGTAGCTATAGCAGGAGTTATTGCTATGGAACCTAAAACACTTATTTTAGATGAGCCAACAGCAGGATTAGACCCTAAGGGAAGAGATGATATATTAGGTCAAATTCAAATTCTTCATAAAAAATATGGAATGACTATAATTTTAGTTAGCCATAGTATGGAGGATGTAGGAAGAATTGCAGAAAGAATAATTGTAATGAACAAAGGAAAAGTTGCATTAGAAGGAACTCCAGGAGAAGTTTTCAAGGAGATAGATGTTCTTGAAGAGATTGGACTAGGAGTACCACAGGTAACATATTTAGCTAAAAGATTAAGAGATAAAGGTTATCCAATTAGTGAGGAAGTTTATACAATAGAGCAATGTAGAGATGAGTTAATAAGAATATTTAAAAAAGATAATAATTCTTAGAAGGGAGAAATGGCTGTGTTAAAGGATATAACCATAGGACAATATATTCCAGGTGAAAGTTTTGTCCATAAATTAGATCCAAGAACTAAGATTATAATATCAATATTATTTATAGCAGTATTATTTATAATTAATAAGTTTGTTGGATATATCTTTGTTGTTGCTTTTTTAGGAGCAATAATAATAAACTCAAAAGTACCAATTAGTTTTATATTAAAGGGACTTAAACCAATAGTCTTTTTAGTAATTTTAACATCAATATTAAATATATTTATGATTAGAGGTAGTGAGGATACTTTAATATTCCACTATAAGTTTATACACATATACAAAGAGGGGCTTGTTACAGCAGCTTTTATGGCTCTTAGATTAATATTCTTAGTAGCAGGAACATCTCTTTTAACATTAACTACATCACCAATTGAATTAACTGACGGGATGGAATATCTTTTAAGACCAATTGGTAAGGAATTATCACATGAGCTTGCAATGATGATGACTATTGCACTTAGGTTTATACCAACATTAATTGATGAAACTGATAAGATAATGAAGGCACAAAAAGCAAGAGGTGCTGATTTTGATAGTGGCGGTATCATAAAAAAAGCTAAGAGTTTAGTTCCATTATTAATTCCTCTTTTTATCAGCTCATTTAGAAGAGCTGATGAACTTGCTATGGCTATGGAAGCTAGATGCTATAGAGGTGGAAGTGGAAGAACAAGAATGAAGAAGCTTATGTTTACTAATAAAGATACAGTAGCAGGTATTATTTTCTTAATATTATTTATTATTAGCATTGGAGTGAGATTTATATAATGAGAAACATAAAGTTAACCATTGAATATGATGGAACTTTTTATGCTGGATGGCAAAGACAGAATAATGCTAAAACTATACAAGAAACTATTGAAACAGCCTTAAGTAAAATACTTAAGGCTGAAGTTTCGATTACAGGAAGCTCTAGAACAGATTCAGGGGTTCATGCAAAGGGTATGGTGGCAAACTTTCTTACAGAGGCTAGAATACCAGCAGAGAAGTTTAGAGAGGCAATAAATACAAAATTACCAGATGATATAGCTATTATAAAATCTGAGGAAGTGGAAGAGGATTTCCATTCAAGATATATGAGCAAAGGAAAAACTTACTGTTATACTTTAATAAACAGATATGAGAAGGCTGCATTATATAAAAACTATATGTATCAAGTTAGAGATAGCTTAGACATAGAAGCTATGAAAGAGTGTTGTGAGTTATTTATAGGAACACATGACTTTAAAGCTTTTAGAACAACAGGAAGCTCTGTAAAGACTTCTGTAAGAACAATAACTGATTTACATATAGAGACAAATAGTGAATTTATAAAAATTTATGTTACAGCAGATGGTTTTTTATATAATATGGTAAGGATAATTGTAGGAACATTAATAGAAGTTGGATTAAAAAAGAGAGAATTAAATATAGTTGAAAGAGCTATAAAAGAAGGAAATAGAAGGGATTCAGGGTACTGCGTTCCCCCTAACGGATTAGTTTTGGAAAAAGTTTATTATTAATGAAAAAAAATATCATAAATTTGTTGACACGCCCGTGTGCGTGTATTATAATAATGTATGTTTGTTAGAATATTTATGTATCTGAGATCCATTAGACCTGGATCTTGACATAAATGCGGAACTTTTAAAAAGTAAAGCACACAATGTAAGTTCAGGGAGGGAAATTTAAGATGAAATCATACATTGCAAAAGCACAAGACGTTCAAAGAAATTGGTATGTTGTTGACGCTGCTGGTAAACCATTAGG
>NZ_JBOFRG010000324.1:0-20011 GCF_051650885.1 Clostridium sp. | reverse complement strand
TTATATTTTCTCTTATAGTTTTTATTTCTTCTAAAGAACACTCACGCCCAAGAACTACTCTTTCAGCACCTAAGCTTTCCCAAACATTACATGCTTCATAGTTCATTGTATTAGCTTGTGTACTTATATGTATTGGTAAATTAGTATGTTTCTTAACCATTCCTAAAACTCCAAGGTCTGAAACTAAGACTGCATCAACCTCTGCCTCTTCAAGTTGCTTTAAAAATGGTGGGATTTTATCTAAGCCTTCATTTCTTGGCATTACATTTATAGTACAATACATTTTTTTGCCAAGACTATGAGCTATTTTAGCTCCTTCTTTTATTTCTTCAAAGTCAAAGTTTTGTGCAGCTGCTCTAAGTGAGAAATCTTTCCCTCCAAAGTAAACTGCATCTGCTCCATATTTAAAAGCTATTTTTAATTTTTCTAAATTTCCAGCTGGTGCTAAAAGTTCAGGTTTTTTATATTTTAAACTCATTTAATTTCCTCCAATTAGTTTGTTTTACCTTTATATTATTATATATAATTCGATTAGCTATTACAAGAAAGCATTTTTAGAGGGGCATTAAATTTTTCAAAATATTATTAATTAAAAAAGATGCCTTCTATTAAGACATCTTTTTCTAGTATTATATTTTAAATTTTATCTTTAAGCTTTCTCCTTTTAATCCGTTTGTATCAACGTTTAAAATTGTTTTTCCATTTTCTTTAGTTACAGAAATTCTATCATTAGCTTGAATAACTTTTCCAAGCTTCTGGTTTATTTCAAATTTTATTCCACTCTTATTTTCCATTGTAGGGTCACTAATTGAAAGTTCTAAAATATTATCATCCTCTTTAGCGATTATCGAAGCTTTATTATAGATTTTAAAGTTTTCTACAATAGTTTCTCCATCTTCAAAAACATTCATTGCTAAAACTTCATCATCACTTTTTATAGCTTGAACAGCCTTTTCATTTTTAATTATTTTAATTTCATTTTCTTCCTTAAATTCTTTCATATCTTTTTTAGAAGCATTTGGAATTATAAAGTATTCATATGAGCCATTTGTAGGCTTTACTCCATGGTCTAGCCACATAGTCATGTAATTATCAGTTACTATATCTGAAGAACCACCTGTATTTACATCTTTCCAACTTCCTTCTCTATTTTCTCTTTTTAAGTTTATCTTTGTTTTATTTGGGAAGTAATAACCTATATTATTATCTTTTCCTTCTCCTTCAAAGTGAACCCATGAAACTTCTTTGTTTAAGCTATCTCCAAGTTTTTTTACTGAATTGTGATTATCAACAGTTATTTTTTCTTTTCCATTCTTTGAAAGTTTTCTATTTTCAACTGTTGTTTCTATATTTGTATCAGTTGTACTAGTTATATCAGTTCCTAAGAATACTATTACATCATCAACCATAAAATAAGATTTTTTAGCTCTTAAATCTTGTCCTATTCCATCATTTGATTTATCAAGTTGCATAGAGAATGCCCCTATGTCTTCTAAAGTAGCACCACCAACAAAGCTTTCCTTTGAAGTTTTCTTTTGTCCTGCACCATCTTTAAGCCTCATTGTATCTACTGTTGTTCCTGAAAGTCTATATGGGTCAACTGTTGCATAATAATTCCCAGAGTATTGGCTTAAGTCACCATTATAAAGGTATGTCATACCATCCCCTGTATGAAAGCCTTTTAAGTTTTCTCCATTTATACATTCATAGTTTGCAATTCTTTTAGAATACATGCTAAGTCCTAGTGCAAAGTTATCCTCTCTATAAACTACTCTATCCATATTTGCAAAATTAAATATACCTTCAAGTTCTTTTTTAGGTTTTATATTTTTATTGTTAACTATTTCCTTAGCTAAAACTTTAAATTCATAATCAGGAGTTTTAGCTATAAAGTCATATTCATCATTGTTAACAAGCCACCCTTTTATAATGCTTAAAAATTCAGTTTTATAAGGTTCTTTTGCAAATCTTTGATAATATTTAACCATAGTTTTTAAAACACCAGTTCCATGATTTGCATCTGTTGCAGTAGCCCTTGAGATTGCACGCCCACTAACCATATCCATCATAAGTCCATTAAATATAAGAGGCTCAAAAGAATCTAGAACAACGTTATACATAGTATCAAGCTTTTCCATAGGAAGTGCCCATTCACTATCATCTAGCATATAAACCGTTTCGCCAATCCCTGCTAAAAGGATTGCGCCATAGGTTCCTGTATAAGCTATTGTGGAATGTTGTACTATTGAACCATCTTTATAGAAGCCATCTCCTTTAGATACATACTCAAGCTCTTGCAAGATATCATTACTTGCTTCCTTTATTTTTTCTCCTTCTTTAGTTATCATAGACCTTACAGTAACTACTTTAACCATATCAGTTCTATTAGCCCCAACTGTTTCACGAATAACTTCAGGAACAGTAGTATTTCCTCTCCATTGATCACGAGCATTTTTTACATACCAAGTACTTGCATCAGTTTGTTTTTTTATTTGAGTATCTGTCATATAATCTTTCATAATAATAAGAACATCATTAAGCTTTTGAGGTGTTCCTATCTGCCAATCCCACCAGTTTGCATAATAAATCCCTTCGTGATACATATTTTCATTGAAAAAATCTAAGGCACCTAATATATCATTCAATAAAGAGACATCACCATTCATCCATGTACCATTTGTTCTAAAACCTTTAGCCATTTTAAGAATGTTGGAAATAGTTTTAGTTACTGCACTTGAGTTTGAAGTTGTATCAGAGAATTCAGACCATAGATAGGTTCTATCCTTATCTTTATTTAAGGAATCCCAAGCACTTTTAGCATCAGCTTCTACTGTTTTTATATAATCTAATGCTTCAACACTTTGGCCATCCATAATTTTATTAGGAACTAAACTGTCAAATACCTTTTCTGCTAAAATATCATATTTATCATTAACCTTTTCAGTAACATTTAAATTAAAGCGTCCAACTTCTTTTCCACTTCCATTTTTAGCAACAATGATTGTTTCACCTTTATTTACTGTTTTTAAAAGACCATTTTCAACAGTTGCAACCTCCTTATTTAAGCTTTCTAAAGTAAAGGTATCATTTGTATATTTAGGATAAACCTTAGCTTCTGGGATAATACTTCTTCCATTTTCTAAAGTATAGTCAACAAAATCTACCTTTTCTATATCAATTTTATCTGTAACTTGGATATTTATAGTGCTACTTACACTTTCATATCCTTTAACAGAAGCTGTTATTGTAGAATTTCCTTCTTTTAAGCCTTTAAATTTATTATTTTCAATAGAAACAACTTCTGGATTGCTACTTTTGAAAATGATTTCATTGAAATTTGTATTAGATGGAAGAACCTTTCCTTTTAAAATACCTTCAGTTCCCACACCAATTTTAAAATCAGAGCCTTCAATCTCCACTGATTCAGGAAGAACTTCCTTAGCTTCAATCTTAGTATTATCAATATAAATACTTCCACTTGCACCAGTTGAAAGTCCTGTATCAAAAACAAATATAAGCTTTAGTTGAGTCGTTTCTGCCTTTGTTTTAAGGGTAAACTTATAATCTTTCCAATCACTACTGCCTTCAAGCTTTATTAAATCACTTCTTCCATTTGACACAAGCTTTCCATCAGCCCCAAACTGTTCAACTCTTATAGAAACAGGTTTATGTGCAGAATTTGCACTAAGAACTTCTAAATTTTCACTTTTTATAGATGTACTAATTTCATAATCACTATTTCCATTAACAGCTATATTTTTAGCAGTTTGAAAAAATCCAACGGACTTATTTAAATTTATTTTTACTACCTTATTGTTATTTTCAGTTATAACATCTCCAACAGGTTTATTAAATTCTTTATAAACTCTTAAATCCCACCCTTTTGGTTTTACATTATTCTTCCAAAAAGACGTAAAAGCTTCAGATGGTGCTTCAACAATTTCATAGCCCCCATTAAAACTATCCGTAGTTTTTTCAATTTGTGGAGCAGTTGATATACTAGTAGTTGCAAAAGCCTCTATGTTAGATAATGCAACTGAGAAACCTACTAATATTGCTAAAGTCTTAGACATTGATTTTCTATATTTATTTATCATTATAATTCCCCCTTAAAGCTACTTATAATTTATATAAATAGCAATTTTTATACCAGTTATTTGTCATATAATAAATCTTCTCTTTTTAATACACTAATCAGTAAAACTTATTACAGATAATGATATTTTTAAGAGTCTTTTATGACAAATATAAAATTCGTAGGTCAAAGAAGGTCAGTTATTGAAGAGGCATTAAATTTTTAGGAAAATATGTTTTGAATAAAAAAAGATTGCTAAGAAGAGGAATTTCCTCTTCTAGCAATCTTTTTTAATTTATACTATAGGATTTAACACTTGTACTTTAAACTGAATAGTTAAAGTTTGGTTAGGCGCTATATTACCTACATTTAAGCCTTGCATTGGACTATCATTTGGTCTTAAGATTCCATTTACAGAAAGGCTTCCGTCTATAAATTTAGTTCCTTCTGGGATATCGTCTTTGAAAAATACTCCAATAGCTGCTACATTACCATGGTTTGGAAGGGCAATTGTATAAGTTAAGGTGTCACCTACATCAGCATATTTTTTATCTACAGTTTTAGTTGTAGCGTCAAAATTAATATAGTTAACCTTAGTATATACAGTATTAGAAGTATTTCTAACTGTTTTTATTGCCATAATCTATATTCCTCCTTCAGTGTCATAACTATAAACTACATCACAAAGGTTTGGCATAGGATTGATATTTGGAACGCTAGTTACTATAACCTTAAATGATACAACTCTAGTTTCAAATGGTTTAACAGTTCCAACTAGAATACCAGTTTGAGGATTTGAGCTTTGAGCGATTCCATCTACAGTAACAGAACCTGTTATAAAGCTAGCACCATTTGGAATAGTATCATAAACTCTTGCAGTAGTTGCATTTACAGTTCCTTTATTTGTTAAGAAGATAGTATAAGTTACTACTTCTCCAAGTTTAGCATAAGCAACGTCAACCTTTTTAACTAAGCCATCTTTAACAACTGAGATAACAGCTGTATTTACTGGAATTGTAATTGTATTTCCTAAAGCTTGAGCAATAACTCCACTTGGAAGAGCTGGATCAACAGTGTAACTGTAATCAACAAATCCACTATTTATTATTTTTCCACCTTCAGGAATTGAAACTACAGTTGCTTTAAATGTTACTGTAGACGCCATACCAGGGCTTACATTTCCTATATCAATACCAGTTACAGGACTTGAAGAAAGTTGTGGTACACCATTTACAAATACAGAGTTTGCTATAAATGATACAGAGTTTGGAAGTGTATCAAAAATTACAACATTTTCAGCATCAACATTTCCAGTATTTTTAGCTACTAGTGAGAATGTTACAACATCACCAATATCTACAGTATTCTTATCAGCTAATTTAATTAGACCAGAACCACTAGGATTTCCAGGTACTAATTGATTACCAATAACAGCATACTTAATTCTAGTAGAAACTGAATTACTCATATCAGAACCAGTTCTATTTGGAAGACTTGGATCAACTACATAGTCATATTTTACTATAGCATTATTTAAGATTGGGTTTGGATTTGGAATACTAATAACTTTAACTTTAAATGAAACAGTTGCAGTAGTAAGTGCATTTATTGTTCCTAAATTAACACCACCTTCAGGATTTGCATTTGGAATAATCACTTCATTTAATGAGAATGAATCTTCAACAAAGCTTGTTCCTTGAGGAATTGTATCAATAAATTTAACATTTAATGCAGGTACATTTCCACCATTACACATAGATACAGTGTAGGTTATTAACTCGCCAACAGTTGCATCAGTTTTATCAACAGATTTAACTACACCATTTTTACAATCTTTAACCCCAAATCCAGCAACTAAAACAGGTATTGTAACAGTATTACTAGTTGTTACCTCTTCTTTTGGAGGATTAGCTGGGTCTTTAATGAAGCTATAATTTATATTTGCAGTATTTATAAGTTTTCCATTTGGAGGAAGACATTTAACTTTTACTTTATACATTATATATCCAGTTTCTTTAGGATTTATAACGCCTATTGTTATTCCACCACTTACTGTTTGAGTTGGCATTGAAATACCATTTACTATAACAGAACCAGGAACAAATTCACCACAATTTACTATTGTGTCATTTACAACAACATTTGTAGCAGGAATATTTCCATCATTATAAACTTGAACTGTATAAGTTACTATATCTCCTATTCCCATAACTTCTTTATCAGCATATTTGATTTGTCCATTATGCTTAGAACATGGAACAGATGGAGGTGCAATAAGGTTTGCATCAGTAACTGTAACTGTATTTATATTACTAAATACGCTACCTTCTCTACAGTTTGGTTTACTTGGATCAACAGTGTAAACATAGCTTGCTTTAGCTCTATTTTTCAATAGACCAGTACTTGGAATTGTAACTACTAAAGCTTTAAATGTTACTGTTGCACTACTTCCTGGAAGTATAGAACCTACATTGATTCCAGTGATTTCAGGATCTACTCCAGTTTGATTTACACCATTTACAAAGACAGAGTTTGGAATAAATGTTACACCAAATGGTAAGCTATCTGAAACCATAACATTATTAGCAGCTGTATTTCCATTGTTAGGAATAACAATTGTATAAGTTATTGTATCTCCTCTTTCTACATAGCTTGGGTCTGATGTTTTCTTCATTTTACTCAAGTCAACATAATTTACAGGTGTAGTAGTTGTTGGTGATGGGTTTGTAACTGTAACAACTTTATCTGGAGTTGGCTTATAAGTGTATCCTACATTAGCTGTATTACTGATTGGATTTGGATTTGGAACAGTATTTACTAGTGCATCAAATGTTACAGTAACAATTTGATTTACATAAACAGTTCCAAGTGCAATACCAACTGTTGGATCAGCTGATGGGAATGTTAAGCCATTAGCTTTAACAGTTCCAGGAACAAATACAACACCATTTTGAAGAGTATCATATACCATTACTGAATTTGCCTCGATTGAACCAGTATTTTTAACAGTAATTGTATAAGTTATTGTATCTCCTACTGTTACATAACTTGGATTTGCATTTTTAGTGATTCCACCATCTTTACTTGAGATTATAGCTACATTTACAGGAACAGTAACTGTTGTTCCTCCACCTGTTACATTTTTGTTTGGTCCATTTGGATCAACTTTATAACTATAATTGATGATTGGTGTATCAACAACTGCATTTCCATTTGGAAGTGAAACTACTTTTGCTTTGAATGTGATAGTATCAGTAACACCAACACCTACATTACCTAAATTAATTCCACTTGAAGGGTTATCACTTGGTCTAGATGCTCCATTTACAGTAACTGAGCCTGAAACAAATACTGAACCATCAGACATAGAGTCTGTAAGAACAACATTTTGTGCTATAACATTTCCATTATTAGTAATAACAAAAGTATAAGTTATTGTATCACCAATATCAGCTATAGTTGGGTCTGCTACTTTAAATACACCAGAACCATTTGGAGAACCAGGAGTAACTCTATTTCCAATTAAAGCATTATTAACTTTAGTGCTTGTTGTATTACTATTATTTTGACCAACTCTTCCATTTGGAATTGAAGGATTAACAGTGTACGTAAAGCTTGCTGTAGCTTGGTTTAGAATTGGATTTGGAGTTGGAATATCTAAAACTTTAACTGTAAATTTAATTGTAACTGTATTTCCAGCTGGAATATTTCCAAGATTAATTCCACCATTTGGATTTGCAGTTCCATTAGTTACGCCATTTACAACTACTGAACCTTGATTAAATTCAGTTCCATTTGGAATTGTATCTATTAATACAACATCATTTGCTGTAGTGTTTCCAAGGTTTGTCATTGCTATTGTAAATGTTACAGTATCACCTACATCTACAAAGTCTGGAGTTGCTGTTTTAACCATTCCATTTTGACCATTTATATTAAATCCTGCTGTTGTAACTGGAATTGTTGATGTGTTTGTTACACCAGTTACTGTTGTAGGAGGCTTACTTGGGTCAGTTATAAATTGATAGTTTATAGTTGCTGTATTAGTAAGAGTTGCAGGTGGTGGAGTTTTTAAGCAAGTTACTTTAACTGCATAATTAACTACTACTGTTTGACCTGCTGGAATTGTACCAACCCTTATACCAGTACCTGGTATATCAGTTGTAGCTATTCCATTTACTTTAACAGAACCATTAACTAAGCTTGTGCAAGTTGGAATTGTATCATAAACCATTGTGTTTATAGCTGGTACATTTCCTGAGTTGAATAAAGTAATACTATAATTTACAGTATCTCCAATATCAACATTTGTAGGAGTTCCAACTTTAGTTCCAGAATTATTTTCTCCAGCTGTACCAGGAGGGCCTACAAGTTTTGCATTAGTTACAGTTGTAGTTTCTTTATTTGAATTTCCTGTTCCCACTCTTCCATCAGGTACTGATGGGTCTACTGTATAAGTGTAACTTGAAGTTGCTGTATTTTCTAATATTCCACTAGCTGGGATACTGTTTACAGTAACACTAAACTTAACTATAGCACTTGTATTTGCATTAATAGTTCCTACCTGAATACCAGGATTTTCTGGATTCATTCCACCTTGATTAATTCCATTTATAAATACAGAATTATTAACAAAGCTTGTTCCATTCGGAATTGTATCTTTAAGAAGAACATTAGTTGCATCTACATTTCCGTTATTTGGAATTGTGATTGTATAAGTCAATACATCTCCAAGTTTTACATATGCTGGATTTCCCGACTTACTCATTTTACTAATATCTACATAGTTTATTTTTCCTGTTGTAACATTTGATGGATTGCTTGTAGTTACTACAGTATTAGGGTCTGGTTTATAACTGTAAGTTACCTTAGCTTGGTTCAATATTGGATTTGGATTTGGAACTGTTACTACTTTTACTTTGAAAGTAACAGTATAAACATCATTTGGTGCTATAGTTCCAATTACTATTCCACTTACAGGACTAGCTAGTGAGCCTTGAACTACTCCATTTATAGTTACAGAGTTTGAGATAAATGATACTGAAGAGGCTAGTGTATCAGTTATTGTTACATTAGTTGCTTCTACAGAACCAGTATTTTTAGCTACCATTGTATAAGTGATTATATCACCAATAGTTGCATAGCTTGGGTCTTGTGATTTTACAAATCCACCATCAGTTGGACTTATACTTGCATGATTAACTGGAATAGTTACTGTATTTCCACCGCCTGTTACATTTGTATCAGGAATACTTGGGTCTACTGTGTAACTATAAGTTACTACAGGTGTATCGATTAAAGCTTTTGAAGCTGGAATTGATACTGTCATAGCTTGGTAAATTACCGTTACTGTTTGATTTGGTCCTATATTTCCTAAATCTATTCCTAAATTAGGATTAGCACCTGGAACTACTACTCCATTTACTTTAACAGTATTTGGAATAAGAGTTGAACCTACAGGAACTGTATCAGAAACTATAACATTCTTCGCTTGAGTGTTACCTGTATTAGTTAAGCTTAGAGTATAAGTTACAGTTGTACCTATATCAGCATTAGCTGGAGTTGCAGTTTTTAATACGCCAGATCCACCAGTTGTTCCAGGCTCTCCAGGGTATCCTATCATTGCATTATTAACTCTAGTATTAACTGTATTACTTAAATTACTATTTGATTTACCGTTAGGAATTGATGGATTTACAGTATAGCTATAACTTGCAAGTGCAGCGTTAGCTAAAGGATTTGGATTTGGCACTGTTAAAACTTGTACCTTGAATACTACTTTTACAGTTCCAAGTGCCCCAATATTTCCAAGAGAAACTCCTGTGTTTGGATTAGCTCCATTTATAGCATTTCCATTTACAGTTAAACTATCTTGAACATAGCTTGTGTCGTTTGGAATTGTATCAACGAACATTACATTATTAGCGCTTGTATTACCAAGGTTTGTTAATGTGATAGTGTAAGTTAATATATCTCCTCTATCTGCAAATGCTTTAGAAACTTCTTTAACAATTCCATTTTGACCATTTATATTAAATCCTGCTGTTGTAACTGGAATAGTTGTTAAGTTTGTTACTCCTGTTACTGTTGTAGGTGGTTTTGTTGGATCTGTTATGAATCCGTAATCTATTGTTGCTTGGTTTTTAAGGTTTGCAGGTGGTGGTGTGCTTAGACAAGTTACTTTAACAGAGTATTTAACTACTGCTGTTCCACCGGCTGGGATTGTTCCAACTGTAATTCCACTTCCTGGAGTTCCAGTAGTTGGATTTCCATTAACTGTTACAGAACCATTTACAAGAGTTGTACAATTTGGAATTGTATCATGAATTACAGTATTGATTGCAGCTACATTTCCTGAATTAAACATTGTGATTGTATAAGTTACAGTATCACCTATATCTGCATTTTTAGTACTTCCTGATTTTGTTCCAGCATTTGTTGCACCTTCAGTACCTGGAGGGCCTACAAGACTTGCATTAGTTACAGTTGTAGTTTCTTTATTTGAACTGCCTGTTCCAGTTCTTCCATCAGGAACAGATGGGTCTACTGTATAAGTGTAGCTTGATGTTGCTGTATTTTCGATAATTCCACTTTGTGGAACACTATTTACAGTAACACTGAATTTAACTATAGCTTCAGAGTTTGGAGTTATAGTTCCAACATTTATTCCTGTAACTTGTGGGTCTACAGAACCTTGTTGAATTCCATTTACATATACAGAATTAGCTAGGAAGCTTGTTCCTTGAGGAATCGTATCTTTTACAAGAACGTTATTTGCATCTACATTTCCGTTATTTGGAACTGTGATTGTATAAGTCAATACATCTCCAAGTTTTACGTAGCTTGGGTTTCCTGACTTACTCATTTTGCTCATATCTACATAGTTTACTTTTCCACTTGTAACATTTGAAGGATTACTTGTAGTTACTACAGTGTTTGGATCAACGTTGTAGTTATAAGATACTTTAGCTTGGTTTAATATTGGGTTTGGATTTGGAACTGTAATAACTTTTGCATTAAATGTTATTGTTGCAATAGCGTTTGGATTTAATGTTCCTACAGTTATTCCTGTATTTGGATTAGCTGAAGCATTGGAAACATTATTAACTTTAACCGAACCTGTTACAAATTGTAATGATGGGTCTAAAGTATCCGTAACTTTAACATTATTTGCAGGTACAGAACCTGTATTTTTAGCAATCATTGTATAAGTTACTGTATCTCCTACAGTTACAAAGCTTGGATCTTGTAATTTTACAAATCCACCATCAGTTGGACTTATACTTGCATGGTTAACTGGAATAGTTACTGTATTTCCACCACCTGTTACATTTGTATCAGGAATACTTGGATCTACTGTGTAACTATAAGTTACCTTTGGAGTATCAACTAAAGATTTTGAAGGTGGTATTGAAACTGTCATAGTTTGGAATATTACTGTTACAGTTTGTCCTGCATTTATATTTCCTAAATCTATTCCTAAATTAGGGTCAGCACCTGGAACTACAGAACCATTTACTTTAACTGTGTTAGGAATAAATGTTGAGCCTACAGGAACTGTATCGGAAACTATAACATTTTTAGCTACAGTATTTCCTGTATTAGTTAAGCTTAGAGTATAAGTTACAGTTGTACCTATATCAGCATTAGCTGGAGTTGCAGTTTTTAATACGCCTGAACCAGTGTTGCTACCAGGAGCACCAGGGAAACCTATCATTGCATTATTAACTGTTGTTTTAACTGTGTTACTTAAATCTTTACCAGTTCTAATATCTGGAATTGAAGGATTTACAGTATAGTTATAATTTACAAGTGCTGCGTTTAACATTGGATTTGGATTTGGAACTGTTAAAACTTGTACTATAAACGAAACTATAACTGTTTCATTTGCTGCAATTGAACCTAATGAAACTCCACCATTTGGATTTGCTCCATTTATAGGGTTTCCATTTACAGTTAAGCTATTTTGAATATAGCTTGTGTCATTTGGAATTGTATCTATAAACATAACGTTATTTGCAGTTGTATTTCCATTATTAGTTAAACTAACTGTATAAGTTACAGTTGAACCTCTATCTGCAAAAGCTTTATCAACAGATTTAATTATTCCATTTTGTCCATTTATATTAAATCCAGCAGTTACAACAGGTATTGTTGAAGGATTTGTTGGTCCTGTTACAACAGTTGGAGGAAGACTTGGGTCAGTTGTGAACTTATAGCTTATATCAGCTTTATTTGTTAATACTGCTGGAGGCGGTGTACTTAAACAAGTAACTTTAACAGCATACTTAACAATTGCAGTTTGGCCAGCTGGAATTGTTCCAACGAATATTCCAGGTTGTGGAGTATCAGTTGTAGCATTACCGTTTACCTTAACTGAACCATTTACAAGAGTTGTACAATTTGGAATTGTATCTTTAACCATTACATCAAATGCAGGAACATTTCCTGAATTTAATAAAGTAATAGTATAATTTACAGTGTCTCCAATATCTACAACTGTTTTATCAGCTGATTTTGTTCCATTATTTGAAGCACCTGCAGTACCTGGAGGTCCTACTATTTGAGCATTTGTAACAGTTGTTACATTTACATTTGAATTTTTAGAACCAGTTCTTCCATCAGGAACAGATGGGTCTACAGTAAATGTGTAATTTGCTCTAGCTTGGTTAGTAAGCTTACCAGAAGCTGGGACAGATACTACAGTTACTTTAAATTCAACAATAGCTTGTGATCCTGCATTTATAGTTCCTACATTTATTCCAGTTGTTTCAGGGTTTGAACCAGGTTGCCCTACTCCATTTACTTTAGCTGAATTATTAACAAAGGTTGTACCTGCTGGAATTGTATCTTTTAATACTACGTTGTTAGCATCTGCATTTCCTGTGTTAGGAATAGTAATTGTATAAGTTACTACATCTCCTACCTTCACATAATTAGCATCAGAATCTTTAACCATAGTTCCTAGGTCAACTTTTTTAATTTCTCCAGTTGTTATATTTGATGGATTAGTTACACTTACAACAGTGTTTGGATCCTTTTTATAAGTGTACTGAACAACTGCTTGGTTTTTAACTGGATTTGGATTTGGAAGTGTTAACACAAGGGCATTAAATGTTATAGTTGCTACTCCATTTGGAATTAATGTTCCTACATTTATTCCAGTAGTCATAGGATTTGATGCACCTTGAGGTGTTCCATTAACTTTAACTGAACCATTTACAAATTGAAGTGAAGAATCTAATGTGTCATATACCTTAACATTATCTGCATTAACAGAACCTGTATTAGTAGCAATCATTGTATAAGTTATTGTATCTCCAACAGTTGCATAGCTTGGATTTTGTGATTTCACAAATCCGCCATCAGTTGGACTTATACTTGCATGATTAACAGGAATTGTTACAGTATTTCCACCACTAGTTACATTTACATCAGGATTTGCTGGGTCTACAGTAAATGAGTAATCTACTCTTGGAGTATCAGTAAGTGCTTTTGAACTTGGAATTGAAACTACTAGAGTTTTAAATTTCACAGTTACAGTTTGGTTAGCTGCAATATTTCCTAAATCTATTCCATTTTCAGGATTTGCACCAGGAACAGCTACATTATCAACAGTTACTGAATCTGCTATAAAGGTAGATCCATTTGCGATAGTATCATAAACAATAACATTTTTAGCAACAGTATTTCCAGTATTTTTTAGAACTAGAGTATAAGTTACTGTATCTCCAATATCAGCATTTTGTATATCTGCTGATTTTAATACACCAGAACCACCAGTTTCTCCAGGTTTTAATGGAGATCCTATAGTTGCAACTTTAACATCTGTACTTACCATATTACTAAGATCTGAGTTTGATCTTCCATTTGGAAGGCTTGGATCAACAGTGTAAGTGTAGCTTGCTATAGCTGTATTAGGAATTGGGTTTGGAGTTGGTACTGTTAATACTAAAACTTTAAATTTAATTTCTTTTGAGGCACCTGCTAGAATATTTCCAATAGATACTCCAGATTGTGGACTAGCTCCATTTATTAAAACACCATCTACTGAAAGTGAATCTTGAATATAGCTTGTATCATTTGGAATTGTATCTTTAAACACAATATTGTTTGCAGAAGTATTTCCGTTGTTAGTTAAATCGATAGTATAAGTGATTACATCACCTCTTGTTGCAAAAGCTTTGTCAACAGATTTAACTATTCCATTTTGACCATTTATTTTAAATCCAGCAGTTGTTACAGGAATTGTTGATGGGTTTGTTGGACCTGTTACAACAGTTGGTGGAAGACTTGGGTCAGTTGTAAATTTATAGCTTACATCTGCTTGGTTTGTTAGTACAGCTGGAGGTGGTGTGCTTAAGCAAGTAACCTTAACAGCATATTTAACAGTAGCAGTAGCACCAGCTGGAATTGTTCCAACGAATATTCCAGGTTGTGGAGTATCAGTTGTAGAATTACCATTTACTTTAACTGAACCATTTACAAGAGTTGTACAATTTGGAATTGTATCTTTAACCATTACATCAAATGCAGGAACATTTCCTGAATTTAATAAAGTAATAGTGTAATTTACAGTGTCTCCAATATCTACAACAGTTTTATCAGATGATTTTGTTCCATTATTTGAAGAGCCTGGAGTACCTGGAGGTCCTACTATTTGTGCATTAGTAACACTTACAGTATTTACATTAGAAATTTGATTTCCTGAAACTCCATTTGGATTTTGTGGGTCTTTTGTAAATGTGAATTGGACTCTTGCTTGGTTTACAAGCTTACCTGAAGCTGGAACAGATACTACTGTTACTTTAAATTCAACTACAGCTTGTGATCCCGCATTTATAGTTCCTACATTTATTCCAGTTTGAGGGTCTTGCCCTGCTACTTGTGAGCCATTAACTTTTGCAGAATTAGCTACAAATGTTGAGCCTACTGGAATTGTATCTTTTAATACAACATTATTAGCATCCACATTACCTGTATTTGGAATAGTAATTGTATAAGTTACTACATCCCCTACTTTTACATAGTTTACATCAGAATCTTTAGCTACATTATCAATTTTTGCATAATTAGTTTGAGTTTCAGTTGTATTAGTTGGGTTTGTTACTGTTACAACTACATTTGGACTTGGTTTATAATCGTAAATAACTTTAGCTGTATTACTAACTGGATTTGGAACAGGAATTGTATTTACAACAGCTAAGAATGTTACTGTTGCTATTTGATTTGGCATAACAGTTCCTACTAAAATACCAGTTGTTGTTGGATTATCAACTTTTGACACATTATTTACTTTAGATGAACCTGGTACAAATACTACACCATTTTGTAGAGTATCAAGAACTTTAACATTTAATGCATCAACAGAACCTGTATTTTTCATAACTACAGTGTAAGTTATTGTATCACCAATAGTTACAAATGATGGACTTGCACTCTTATTTAATCCACCGCTACCAGTTGAAATATTTGCATTGTTAACTGGAATAGTAACAGTATTACCACCACCTGAAACATTTGTTAATGGTCCGTTTGGATCTGGTTTATATCCATAGTTAACACTTGGAGTATCAACTAAATTTTTAGTTGTTGGAATTGATACAACAGTAGTTTTAAATGTTACTGTCTTAGTTTCATTAGGATTTATATTTCCAATATTAACTCCATTTGCAATGTTTTCACCAAACATTTGAGTTCCATTAACTGTAACTGAATCATTTACAAATACTGAACCTTCTGGAATTGTATCTTTAACTATTACATTTTCAGCTACAACATTTCCTGTATTTTTAACAACAAAAGTATAAGTTACAGTATCTCCAATATCTGCATAAGCCTTATCAGAGGATTTAACTATACCAGAACCAGTATTAGTTCCAGGACCTGTTGGTCCGCCTATCATAGCAAAGTTAACTTTAGTTTGTACAGCATTACTTATATCCTCTGCACTTCTTCCATTTGGAATACTTGGATCAACAGTAAAGTTATAAGAAACCCTTGAATCATTAGGAATTGGATTTGGTGTTGGAAGAGTTAAAACTAAAACATTAAATTTAACTTCTTTTGAGCCACCAGCTAAAATACTTCCAAGTGAAACACCATTTTGTGGATTAACACCTGATTGAGCTACACCATCTACAGTTACGGAATTAACTACGAAGCTTGTATCAGTTGGAATTGTATCTTTAAATACAACGTTAGTTGCAGTTACGTTACCCGTATTGATTAGGTTAATAGTGTAAGTTAAAGTATCACCTCTATCTGCAAAGGCTTTATCTACTGATTTAACTAAACCATCTTGACCATTATTTTTACCAAAACTTGCTGTTGATACAGGAATTGTTGATGTATTTGTTCCTGTAGTTACAGTTGTTTTTGGAAGTGATGGGTCTGTTGTAAAGTCATAATTTACAGTAGCAGTATTTACAAGTTCTGCAGGTGGAGGAGTTTTTAAGCACATAACTTTTACTGAATATTTAACTATTGCAGTATTACCAGGGTTAATAGTTCCAACATTTATGCCAGTACCTGGAGTGTCAGTACTTGGAGTTCCATTAACTAAAACAGATCCATTAACAAGACTTGTACACTCTGGGATTGTATCTTTAACAACTACATTAGTTGCAGGTACATTTCCTGAATTTAATAGAGTAATAGTATAAGTTACTACATCTCCAATTGCTGCATTTTTAGTATTTCCTTGTTTAGTTCCACCATTTCCAGAACCTGGAGTACCTGGAGGGCCTACTATTTGAGCATTAGTTATAGAAACAGTATTAACATTTGTTAATTCAGAGCCTGTAACACCATCAGGATTTGCAGGGTCTTTAGTAAAGCTATAACCTAATCTTGCTTGGTTATCTAATTTATTTGTTGGAGGAATTGAAACTACTAAAACTTTAAATGTTACAGTTACACTGGAATTTGGATTTATTGTACCTACCTGTATTCCTGTAATTTCAGGATTTCCAGAGTTTTGTACTCCTGAAACTGTTGCAGAGTTTGCTACAAAAGTTGTTCCAACTGGAATTGTATCTTTTAATACAACATTATTCACAGCTGTATTTCCCTCATTTGGAATAGTGATTGTATAAGTTACGATATCTCCAATTTTTGCATATTTAGGAGAACCATCTTTAGTTGTATTACCTAAATCAACATAGTTCATTTGAGTATCAACCATATTACTAGTATTTCTTATACTCTTAACTATTGAAGGATCAACATTATAGTTATAAGCTACATCTGCTGTATTTGGAATTGGATTTACACTTGGAACTGTAGTTACTAAAACTTTAAATATTACAGTTGCCACACCATTTGGAATTAATGTTCCTACATTTATTCCAGTTGTTGGGGTAGATGCACTTTGTGCTAAATTATTTACAAGAATGCTATTAGCTATATAGCTTGTTCCATTAGGAACTGTATCATAAACTTTAACATTAGTTGCATTTACTGAACCTGTATTTTTAAGAACAATTGTATAAGTTATTGTATCTCCTAAAGTTGCAAATTCTAAATCAAGAGACTTAATTAAACCATTTGAAATAGTTGAGATCTCTGCATGATTTGCAGGGATAGTTACAACATTTCCACCAAATGTTCCTTTTATTCCACCAGGAACTGAAGGATCTACTGTATATTCAAATGAACCACTTGGTTTATTTTCAATTTTTCCACCTGCTGGAACTGAAACTACTAAAACTTTAAATGTTACAGTTTGGGCAGTATTTGGTGCTATAATTCCAAGATCTATTCCATTTGTTGGATTTACACCAGGTTGTGAAACTGAATCAATAGTTACTGAATCAGTAATGAATGTTGTTCCTACAGGAATAATATCGTTAACTACTACATTTTCAGCATTTACATTACCGGTGTTTTTAACTACAAGAGTATAGGTTATAGTGTCTCCAATATCTGCATTTTGTTTATCAGCAGATTTTAATACTCCTGAACCACCAGATTGTCCTGGTCCTAAAGGTTCCCCTATAATTGCTGTATTAACAGTAGTTTTTACTTTATTACTTAAATCTGCACCAAGTCTATTGTCAGTAGGTGAAACATTATAGTTATATTTAACTAAAGCTTCATTGACAAATGGATTTGGATTTGGAATTGTAAGAACTTTAACTTTAAATTGTACTTGCTTCATTGCACTAGCTAAGATATTTCCAAGATTTACACCAGTATCAGGTGCTGCTCCATTTTGAGCTACCCCATCAATTGTTAGAGAATCTTGAATAAATTGTGTTCCTGATGGAACTGTATCTTCAAAAACTACACCTAAAGCAGTTACATTACCTAAATTCTTAACATCAATTGTATAAGTTACAGTGTCACCAACTGTAGCAAAGGCTGTTGAAACAGTTTTAGTTAATCCAGATTGACCATTTAAGTTACCAAAGCTTGCTGTGTTTATTGGTACACTTGTTGGGTTTGTAACCCCAGTACCTATTTCTCCACCTGGAACTGATGGGTCTGTTGTAAAGTTAAATGAAATTCTTGCAGTGTTTGTTAATACACCAGGGTTAACTAAAGTATTTACTACTACACTAAATGTAACAGTTTTAGTTTGTTTTGGTGCTAAATTACCTACTGTCATTCCTGTTTCAGGTGTTTCGCCTGGATTAGCTACACCATCAACTTTAACTGAATTTGGAACAAAAACTGAACCTGTTGGTGTTGTATCATAAACTTTAACATTGCTTGCTAGAATGTTTCCTGCATTATAAACAGCTATACTATAAACAACAGTATCACCGATGTTTGCAGGGTTTGGATTTGCAGATTTAGTTCCACCATTATTTGCACCTGTTGTGCCTGGAGGGCCTGTAATTACTGCTGTTCCAATAGTTGTTGTTACTATATTTGAAATTCCGCCACTATTTTTAGCATTAGGAAGTGAAGGGTCTACTGTATAAGAATACTTAGCCACTGCTTCATTCTTAATTTCACTAGTTGGAGGAATTGAAGTTACAGTTACTTTAAATTTAATTTGAGCTGTGCTTCCTGCACTTAATGAACCAAGACTTATACCTGTTTGAGGATTGTCTGTTCCTGAAACTATTCCATTAACAATTACAGAACCTGATACAAATGAAGTATAGCCTGGAATTGTATCATAAATAAATAAATTATTTGCACTTACATTACCTGTATTTTTAACATCTACAGTATAAGTTATAGTATCTCCTACCTTAGCAAATGCTTTATCTAAAGTTTTAACTAAGCTTCCATCAGTTGAACCACTTATAACGGCTCTATTAACGAAATCTTGAACTACATTAGTTTCATATCCTGCTCTTATACTAGCACCTGCTGGATCATTTTTATAAGAATATCCAAGGAATGCTTTATTTAAGATTGGATTAACTGCTGGAATTGATGTTACTGTTACATCAAAGCTAATAGTTGTAATTGTACCTGGATTAATATTTGCTAAAACAAATCCTGTTTCAGGATATACTCCTGGTTTAAGAGTACCATCTTGCTTAACAGTATTTACTACAAATGTTGTTTCTTCTGGAATTGTATCCATAAAGAATACATTAGTTGCAACGGTATTACCAGTATTTCCTATAACTATTGTATAAGTTATAGTATCACCTAAATCAACGTAAGTTTTGTTTGCAGATTTTGATAAAGTTCCATCAGTATTATTAATAATAGCTGCATTAACTTTAGTTGTAACTTGATTACTAGCACCATTTGCTTGTACTGGAATTTGAGTTATATTATCAACGATATACTCATAAGAAACTGTTCCAGTATTAGGAATTGGATTAGTATTTGGCATTGTATCTGTTACTAAAACTTTAAATTGAATAGTAGTTGGTACATTTGGAGGAACTGTTCCAAGTGGAACACCAGTTGAAAGATTTGCAGTTGAATTAACTACTCCATTAACAGTTACAGAACCTGTTATTA
>NZ_JBOFRG010000323.1:0-4181 GCF_051650885.1 Clostridium sp. | reverse complement strand
TAATGGGATTGCTATATATCTACTATTAATTGCTTTTCTTTCATTTAAATGCATTGTATTTTCTTCTAAATTATTTTCTTTAAAATATTTTACTAATCTATACGCTTTGAATATTCCATTTCTGAAGCTATCTGAATATTTCTCATCTTTATATATCGTAAATAATTTTCTTAGAAGTTCTTTAGATTCTTTTCCTACTAACCTGTATCTTAACATCTCTAAATTTGATTCTACTTTATTACTCACTCTAAATAGTAAAATATTCCCTAATACATAGCAATTCTTAAACAATTCGACCTCTAATAACTCCTTCATAGATTTATTCCAACTACTTATAAATACTTCATATACATTATTTTGACTAATATTATCTTGAAATATTTCATTTTCTGTTTCTATTTTTAAGTTCCCTAATAATACTTCTAATCCTTCATTAGCATCTTGTAAATACACATCATCTCGATTTTTTATTATTTCCTTCTTTATATTTTTCATTACTCCAGCCATTTCTTCAGTAAAAAACTCTTCTATTGAATTAATTGATTTTCCACCTATTGGTATTAATGAAATATAATTTTTATTTAATTTTCCTGCTCCTAAAACCCTAGTTTCTATTGACAACTTTAAAATTAACATTAATGTCATTATTCTAAAACTCATCTCTCCAAGTTTATCTTTAAGATTTTCTTCATCTTTAAAATAACATCTATCATTTATAAAAAATTTAATTACCTTTTCCTTGTTTAAATCTATATCTTTATTTCCCCTACCTCTGTAAATTAGTTGTAAAATTTCCATCATATTTTTTTCTACATCAAATTGTGGTAAATCTACTAAAATGCAAGTTGCTTTTTTAAAGGAAATCCCTCTAGATGCTGATGAAGTCATAAGTACAATTTTTGCTTTTTCTTTTACCTTAAAAACACTATCTCTATCTTTATCTGACATAGTTGAATTTATAATAATATAATCCTCATTTTTTTTAGCTTCTTTTTTCCACCTTTTTTTCCATTCAGCTTCTATCATAGCTTCACATTCTATAAGCCTTTGAATATCTTGTATATAGATAATAATTTGTTCATCCTTATTATTTTCAATAAAATCAAAAGTCTCAACTATTATTTCTCTATTTATCTCATCAACTGCATCATATAATCCTAATTCTTCTTCATTATACTTTAAAACATTTATGAAAGGCTTATATTCAACTCTTAATCTCTTAGCAGGATATGAGTTTGTATTTATTATTACTGAATCATATCTTCTCTTAAACTTAAACTTCTCTGTGTGTATTGGTCTACATTCCTCTTTTTCTACTTGTTTATAATAAAATTTATCACTTTCTACATTAGCGTTTCCTAAATGCATATTCACTACATCTTTACTAGTTATAGACGCATCTGCAACTATTATTTTAAAGTTTATTTTTTCTTTTATTTCTTTTTTCTCAGCTTGCTTTTTTATATTTTTAATAAGAAGATTTACTATATCACTTAAAAATTCTACTCCACTTGAATCACCAGTTATCTCATCAATCATAAAAATTATATTTTTATATTTTCTAGCTAACTTTTTATATTCTTCAACATTTAAACATCTATTTTCATCATCATATACATCATAAAATATTCTATTAAAATGATTTGTAGTCTTTTTATTTTTCCCAATAACTTTTAATGACTGTACTGCTGCTGTTGCAACAATTTTATTGCTTACGTCATTATCTATTATTTCTTTTATTCCTCTTGTCAACCTATTCAATACGCCTTTATTGTTATTTTCTCTTATTTCTACTTTTTGAACATTTATTTTTGTAAAGTACCCATTTTCATTATTTTTTTCCCGTTTTCTACTTGCATCTAGAAATTTAATTTGTAGATTATTTTCAATTTCATCAAAAATATTTTTATTGTTAGAATTGAAATTCACAACATCAACACTTTTTCCATCTATTTCAGTTTCATCATTACTATCTGCCGTTAAATATACAACTTCATCATCATAAAGCCCTTCTTTTGGCTCATCTTCATTTTTTAATAATTTTTGCTCTATATCTTTGTTTACTTGAGTTCTAGGACTTACATACATCAAAAGATAGCTTTCTTGTTTTTTTAATGTTTCTATAATTGCTGTTGTTTTTCCTATTCCAGGATTCCCTGTTAAAAACATTATTTCTAAATCTTTATCTAAAATATGCTTCTTTATTTCATTAGCATGAACATCTCTAAAACTACAGCCCTTAAATTCACCAGATGTATTTTGAAAATTTTCAATATAATCTACTATGGATATTCTATTAATCCCTTTCTGCAATTCCAATAATTCTGCTGTATTCTCTGCCTTAAATTTTTCTTTAAAGTTTTTCCTGATTTTTTGATAGATTCTTTTTCTTTTTATCTCTAACGTACTCTCTCTTCCGCTTCTATCAGATTTTTCATATCCAATCCCAAAATTCTTTAACTCTTCTATAATCTCATTAAACGTTTTAATATTATCAGCAGTTGAATCTCTATTTTCCTTTTCCCCTATTAACTTAAAATCTTTCTTTTCTAAATTAATACTATTTATTTCAGAATCAGTATATCCAACTATAGTTATAGTTTCAATCTTTTCATATATATCTGGTTTATTTTTCTCTAAAAACTCCATAAATGAATTCGCATAACTACCTGCCTGAATCATTTTAAACACACTTTTATTTTTACTACTAAGACCTATTATATAATCACAAATTTGTTTATTAATTTTTAAATCTAACTTATTAGAACTCATATCTATTGCTAAATTTTTAAAATTGCTTTTCATTCTTTTTTGTGCAATATCTCGTCCGTACATTCCCTTTACTATATCAACATTTCTATAGTCTACTATATTTTTCAAAGAGATTGCATTATCAACTACACATAAATGGTATTTATCTCTACTAGAAAATAAAATTAAACTATCTGCATTTATAAATTTTCCTTTATATTTATACTTGCTATACTCAATTTCATCAATTTCAACCTCTAATTGTACCTTTAGCAACTCTTTATAGTATTGTTCCTCATCAATTTCTTCCCCTTTAAACTTTTTGCAATCTAATGAACACTGAAAATATTCAACTTTGCACGGCTGCCCTTCTCGCTTTCTACTTTCTATTAACTCTTTAAAGAAACTTTCCCCTGCTAATAGTCCTTTCATCATATAAAAATCGATATTATCTTTTAATATCTCCTTCTGATCATCATCTATGACTTCCTTAGTGATTCTTTTTATTACTGTTTCTCTTTTAGTAGAGCTATCCTTTAATAATTCTGTATAGATATTAGCCACCCTGAGACTAATATCTACTTCTTTATTTCTAATACATTCCCTTAATATTCCTGTATTAAAACCTAACTCAAAAATAAATCCTAATTTATTTTCTACTTCACTCATTATTTTTCTTCCTTATTAAATATTTTTTCTGCTTCACTTAAAAATGCTAGTAAATTCATATTAAAATTAGCATCTCTAACCTTATACATAGCTCTTTTAGTCACACCAGCTTCCCCCATAAGGTTTTCATACGGATTAATCTTAGGAAATATATCTTTATGTGCTTCATATCTAGAATAATGTAATGCTAATATATACTTAGTTATATCTTTCTTTATAGCACTATTTTCTACTAAATTACTCATTATCTTAGCATTAAAGCTAATCTCTTTATAGAAATTATATGGAACTTCATAAATAATCCCTTTTCTATATAATTTTTCTTCATCATTATTTATAGTTTTTCCAGAATACAAATTCATAACTGCAGAAATAGACCTATGATTATTAAGCACTTCATCATTTAATTCATTAGCATCATCAATATATAATGCTATATTATCCTTCATTCCTTTTTTATAATCTATTGCATGATAATTTTCATAAAACATAGGATATATAATTAAATCACCCTTATCACCTGTCATCATTTTAATAACACTTTCATTCATAAAGTACATGTTATTGCTTTCTTCTTCTGTCTTAGTTAAATTTAATTTTGATGTATATGGTGCTTTGGCTATATATACAATATGTTTAAAGCCTTCTTCATAAATTTTAGAAATCTCATCACTTAAAATTCTAGGTGTTTCATATATAGCTTTTTTAGTATATACACCTTGGAATGTCTTATACGAATCGCATAATACTCTTCCACTATC
>NZ_JBOFRG010000322.1:0-15328 GCF_051650885.1 Clostridium sp. | reverse complement strand
TATAATGAAAAAGGAATTCATTTTATAGAAGAGATAAAAGATGAGGATGTTATAAATAAATTTGATAAATTTAAGCTTTTGTTTGAAGTTGTATCAATAGATAGAAAGTATCTTTCTACATTAGAAGTACAAAAAACTTATTATAATAAGGAAGTTCCATTGTATGGTATAAAGTATAAATTGTTAGAAGATGATGAAAATTTAAATAGGATAAAGAAGGCTTATCCAGAATTTGAAATAGAACAAGAGGAAGTAAATCTACAATTAGAAGGGTCAGGAGATCCACACAATACACATGGAGACCAAAGGTTGATAATAGAATTAAATAAAGAAGATGGAATTTATTTAGATGCAAGTTATAGCTTTAATGAAAGTGAATTTTCTAAAGAGTTGTTTAAAAATAATTAGGGTAGGGATATTAAGACTAAATAAAAGTGTTTTAAAAAAATATTTTCTTTAGAATAAATTCCCAATACTATATAATGATTTTATATGGTATATAGGAGGGAGTGAGAAGGGTGAGGAGTTTATTTGATAAAACATTATTAGGAGTAATAATAATACATATGCTAATGTTTTTGCAGATTGATATTTTAGAGAAAACTATTAATTTTGAAATGATAATACCTATATTAGTAGGAATAGCTTTAATGTTAGTTGCATTTAAGTTAAGCAGTTTTAGAAATATGGATTTTATTAAAAAGCGATATATGAGCTGGTTTGGGTATGCTAGTGGATATTGTTTAGGATTTCTATATGTTGTTATAATTAGCTTGTAAATTGCATAATTATGTAAGAGTAAAATTAAAAAAGGTGGAGAGATTGTATGGTTACATTTCATAGAGAATTGTCTAATGAAGAAATAGAGAAGATTAAAAGTAAAATAGATTTGGAGAGTATTAAAGAAGAACAGGCTATTGTAGTTGAAGAGGTTGCATATGTGGCAATGGAATTTGAAGATGGTTTTGTTATTAAGAAAATAAAGAATATTATATAAGAAATGGGAAAGGACATACTGAAGATTGGGTATGTCCTTTTCTTGAGTAAATTTATGAATAGATTTATTCTTCCTTAAGTATAATAGAGTAAAGTAATTATTTAGGGGATTTAGATGAAGAATTTAAGTGGAACTGTACGGAAGATTATGAGCTATATAAATAATCCTATAGAGCAAGGTGGATTTTGGCTTCCTAATATTCAGAGGAATTTTGTGTGGAGTGAGGAGCAGATAATAAAGCTTTTTGATTCTATTATGAGGGGTTATCCAATTGGAACATTAATGATTTGGAAGACTAATCAAAAGGTTAAGTTTAGAAGGTTTGTAAGTGAATTTAATACTGGGATGAGTGTTATTTCTAATTATGAGGCTGTAAATGAGGAGCAGAAGTTACTTGTTTTAGATGGGCAACAAAGGCTTCAAAGTATGTATATTGCCTTAAAGGGAAGGTACGATAAAAAGGAATTATATATAAATTTATTGTATGAAGCAGATGAAGAGTCTGAGTATAAGTATGATTTTATTTTTCTTGAAGAGGAAAAAGCTAAGGATGGAATGGTTAAAGTTAAGGATATTGTAAATTGTACAAAGGTACGTGAATTTAGCAGAAAGCTTATTAAGGATTTAAAAGATAAAGGAATCCTTTTAGATGAAGATAAGAAGGATTTAATAGAAGAAACTGTAGTGGAAATGAATGATGTTTTTTCAAGGCAAGAGATAATTTCTTATCAAGAGCTTGATAGTGTAGATAATGAAGATATTTATAAGGAAAATGATATTGTAGAGATTTTTATACGTGCAAATTCAGGTGGGACAACCCTTGAAAAAAGTGACCTTTTATTTGCATTACTTACTGCAAATATTGAAGAAATTGAGGAAAGACTTGAGGAGCTTATAAAAGATTTAAATAGTGCAGGATATAATTTTACAAGGGATGTAGTATTAAAAATGTGCTTATGCATAATTGGTGCAGGGGCAAAGTACGATGTTTCAAAATTTAGGTCAAATGATAATCTAAAGAAAATTGATGAAAATTGGGATGAAATAAGTAATGCAATTAAGTGTGTAAAAGATTTTATATTTGAAAAAACTTATTTAAGATGTGATAAAACCCTTAGTGCGTATACCCCCTTAATTCCTCTTGTATACTTAAAATATCATTATCCTAAAAGCTTTGAGGAAGCTATGAAAAATGGATTAGATATATGGCTTGCCAAGATAATGCTTGCAGGAGTATATAGTGGAAGTTCGGATGCAATAGTTGATTTAACTATAAAGGATATAGAAGAAAATAAGGGGATAGATTTTGAAAGCTTAAAAACAGTATTCAAAAATAAAAATAGAGTTTTAGAAATAACAGAAGATGTTATCTTAGGGCTTGGATACAAAACAGATAATATAAAGAGAAAGCTATACCTTGTATTTAATATATGGTATAAAAACTTTAACTTTAATCCAAGCTTTGATGGAAACAAACCAAACATAGACCACATCTTCCCACAATCAGAACTTAAAAATGTAAAGATAAAAGGAAGCAAGGGAAGAAAGGTTCAAAGATACAGGAATGATGATATAAATAAGATAGGAAACTGTATGCTTTTATCTTTTGATGAAAATAAAAGTGGAGCTAAAGGAAATAAATTGCCAGTAGAATGGTTTAAAGATAAAGATGAAAAATATTTAGAGCTACATTTAATTCCTAAAGATAAAAGACTATGGGAAATAGAAAATTATGAGGAATTTATTGAAGAAAGAAACAAGCTTATATTAGAAAAAATACAAAAAGAAATAAACGATAAATAATGTTAATGAAAAAAACTGTTTAGATTTAAGTCTAAACAGTTTTTTCTCTTTTAAAATCATAAATGATAAAAAAAATCAATAGAAGCAATAGTTAAAAAATATAAAACAAAAAGGATAAATGATAAAGATTGGCTTTTTAATGAGAAGTTTTTTCAAAAAATGTGAATACGAAAATGATTTTTTTAAAAGAAAGTACATTAAATAAGAGGAATAACTGAAAAATAATCAAAAAAAGGTATAAAATACTAAATGGATATTAAATTAATTTAATACTTTAAACCCCTTTAGAGGGAATTTAAACCATTAGTTATGTATATTATATAAAATATAAGGAGAAAACTATTACCTTAAAATAAGGTTTAGAAGTAATTTGAATTTAAAAATGGGAATTTAAAAGTCTAAAGTACTAAAAAAGTATATAAAATGTAAAATGTTAATTTAGAAAGTATGATATTTCTAAAAAGGAAATATTTTATAATATTTAAACAAAAGTATGATATTTTGAAAATGAAGTATGTATAATGACTTTAGAAATCAAAATAAATTTTTATATTTTGTTTCTTAAAAGCTTTTAGAAAATAGAATAGTATATGTCTTAGAAGATTTTATTTTGATAAATAAAATTAAAAGGTGGAAGATTATGCGTAATAGTAGTGTAAGTTGGAAAGTGGATGCCATAAAATATGGTGCATTTATTGTTTTTTTATTCTTGTGTGGAGGATTTTTCTTAGCAACAGGAGTTTTTAAATACCCAACACTTTTAGGAATGGGAGTAATTTCATTAACTTTTGGATTAGCTCATGCATTTGATTGTGATCATATAGCTTGTATAGATAATATGACTCGTAAAATGGTACAAAGAGGTGGAAAGACTAGGGGAGCAGGATTTTTCTTTTCTTTAGGACATTCAACTGTAGTTATGCTTATGGGAATTGCAACAATTTTTGCAGTTAACTGGGCAAAGAAGGCTATACCATCATTCCAAGCAGTTGGTGGAGTTATAGGAACAATTATATCAGCAGTATTTTTATTATTACTTGCTTTTGCAAACTTTATTATATTAAAAGACATAGTAAAAACATTTAGACAAATGAAAAATGGTACATATGTTGAAGAAAGTCTTGAAAGACCAAATACAAATAAAATAAATCGTACAATAAATCATATACTTAACATAGCTAATAAAAATTGGCACATATATCTTATAGGATTTTTATTTGGACTTGGATTTGATACAGCGACACAAATAGCTGTTCTTGCTACATCAGCAACAGCAACAGCACAAGGAATTCCATGGACAGCAGTAATAGCATTTCCAATTTTATTTACAGCAGGTATGTGTCTTATGGATACATTAGATGGATTCTTTATGTCAACTGCATATCAATGGGTTTTAACATCACCATTAAAAAAGATGTACTACAACATGACAATAACAATTCTTTCAATTGTCGCAGCAGGAATTATAGGAATTATAGAAGTATTACAAATTATAGGAATGGAACGTCATTTAGATACAGGATTCTTTGGATGGTTACAAAATTTAGACTTTGGAAAAATGGGATTTGCCTTAGTTGGATTATTTATAATAGTATGGGTAGTTTCATTAATCTGTTGGAAAGTATTTAATTTAGATGAAAAAGACCAAAAAATTATGGCGGATATGAATTAGGAATTAAAAGTTAAAAATTAAAAATTATTGAGAAAACTCGCTTAGGCGAGTTTTTTTCTATAGGAACATATGAAATTTAAAACAGTAAAAATAACTAATATCAATGCTCAAGGTGGAGTTTAGAATACAATATGTTGATATGAAGTGAGCGTGGCGATAATCGGTTTTTAAGTCCAGGAAAGTATAAAATTTTACGTTCTATAAAAGCCTAGAGTTAGTGGTTTCATTAAGGTTTTAGAAATTTAAAAAAGCGATTTGTTGGCTTGAAGCCTCTAGTTATACTGTTTTATAGTAAATTTCGAAGAATAGGAGTTAGATGGAAGTTGGATTTTAAGCTTATATTCACACAACTAAAAGATTAATAAAAACTTATAAAAAGGTAATAAATATCTTGTATATATGGATGGAATTGGATATAATAAAGAAAAGGGATAAATTGGAGGAAGGATATATGGAAAATATACTTTTGTTTTTAGCACCTGCTTTATTAGGGGCACTTGCAATATTAATAGGAAGTGGGAAGGGTGGCTTTCTAATTGCAGGTTATAATACTATGGAGAAATATGAGCAAGACAAGTATGATAAAAAAAGATTCTTTAAATTTATGGCGAAATTTTTAGGAGTACTTGCACTTATTCAACTTGTTTTGCCAGTATGCAAGATATTTGAAATAGGAGATTTTAATGTAATATCAGTTGTTGTATCAATTTTATCTATAGCTGTTGCATTAGGTGGAGTAATTTATATGAATACAAATAATAGATTTAAAAAATAGCTTAAGAAAAGTCTAATTAGAAGCGGTTCTGATTAGGCTTTTATGTTAATTTACAAAAAATAAACAATTCATAAAAATTTTATTTAATAAACATGATGGAAAAAAATGTAATTTGAATAATTAGAAATAAATTAATAGAAGAATAGTAGAAAATATAATAGAATGTGTACGATTACTTTTAAGTAATTATTAGTGAGTTAATAAAGTTAAATAAAATGAAATAAAAATTTTGATTATGTAACTTAAAAATATGAATAAAATTTCTAATTAGGGAATAAAAAAAACTTTATTAATAAAATTAGAAATATAGGAAAATAAGAGAAGAATATAAACGGGGAGTTAATAATGCAAATTAATCATAAATGTGGTAAATAACTGTATGTACATATATAAGGGGTTATAGGGTATGGGATGTTGTCATTAATGGGAGCTTTGATATAATAATGATAGTTTTCGAAAACGGTTTAATAGCTATTAATTTAAAATTAAATTTGAGGTGTATTAGTTGTTTATTACAGATTTTTTAAAGGCAGCGCCACCAGCAGCGGTGAAGGTGCCAAAAGATAAGGTAAATAAAGTTTTTAGAAGAGATAGAGTAAGAGTTTTCTTAATGATATTTATAGGATATATGTGTTATTACTTAGTTAGAAAGAACTTTGTTATAGCATCGCCATATATAATGCATGATTTACATTTTTCATTAGAGGATGTAGGTTATATAAATACAGCCCTTGCAATTTCTTATGGAGTATTTAAATTATTTATAGGAAATGTAGAAAATAAGGGTAATGTTAAAAAGTTTATAGGGCTTGGATTACTTGGTTCATCAATAATAAGTATATTGATGGGAAGTATTGCAGGTAGTGTTATGTCGTTTATTATACTTATGATTGTAAATGGAGTATTCCAGTCTATGGGAGCACCAGCTTCAACATTAGTTATTAGTAAATGGTTTAGTAAAGAAGAACGTGGAATTACTTTTGCAGGATGGAATACATCTTGTAACCTTGGAGGAGCATTAATAGGGCCAATTGGAGCCTTATGTATTATGCTATTTGGTGTTGCACATTATCAAACAATATTCCATATACCAGCTATTATTTGTATTATTGTTGCATTTTTAGTTTTGATATTTGGAGCAGATTCACCAAGTTCTAAAGGACTTCCAACTATAGAAGAATATAAAAAAGTTGAAGTTAAAGATAAAAAACAAACTGTGGAAAGAAGTAATTTAACCGCTTTTCAAATTTTCAAGTACTATATTATAGGAAATAAATATGTATGGCTTTTTGCTTTATCAAATGTTTTTGTATACCTTCTAAGAGAGGGAATTGAAAACTGGATTCCTATATATCTTGAAAGAGTAAAGCATTTTAATACAGATGCATTAGGACTTGGATTATTTTTATTTGAAATAACAGCAATTCCTATAACATTACTTGCAGGATGGATGTCAGATAAATATTTCAAAGGAAGAAGAGCACCTTTATCAATTTTGGGGTTAGCTGTTCTTATAATAGGACTTATTATATACTATAAATCAACTAATGAAACTTTAGTTATGATAGCAATAGCTATTATGGGTGGTGCAATTTATATACCACAACTTTTAGTTTCAACGGCTATGATTGATGTTGTTCCAAAATTTGCAGCAGCAGGTTCAATTGGATTTGCAGGAATATGTGCATATGTAATTGGAGAAACAACAGCAGACACAGGTATTGGAATAATCGCTCAACATTTTGGTTGGGGAGCTGTATTTGTTGTGTTAATAGTAGGAGCTATTATAGGAATAATATTATTATGTTTCTGCTTAAAGGCAAAAGCAAAACCAGTATTAGAAGAGCATATTTGTACTGAAGATTTATAAGAAAAAAATTCTCTAGAACTTAGGTTTTAGAGAATTTTTTTGTTTAAGGACAATGCTTTGTTATAATTGTAAAAAGTTGTATAATTAAATAGATAAATAAGGAAAAAGGAGAGAAGAGAATGGGATTTAGTAAAGATTTTTTATGGGGTGGAGCTACTGCTGCAAACCAATGTGAAGGTGGATATAATGAGGATTCTAGAGGGATTGCTAATGTAGATGTTTGTCCTGCTGGGAAGGATAGAATTGGTGTTATAACTGGAAAGATAAAGATGCTTGATTTTGATGATAATCATTTTTATCCTGCAAAGGAAGCTATTGATATGTATCATAACTTTAAGGAAGATATAAAGCTTTTTAGTGAGATGGGCTTCAAGGTTTATAGAATGAGTATTGCTTGGAGTAGGATTTTCCCAAATGGTGATGAAAAGACTCCAAATGAAAAGGGTCTTCAGTTTTATGAGGATGTCTTTAATGAATGCAAGAAATATGGAATTGAGCCTTTAGTTACAATTACTCACTTTGATTGCCCCATTTATTTAATAAAGAATTATGGTGGATGGCGTAATCGTAAGATGATTAAATTCTATGAAAATTTATGTAATGTAATTTTTAGAAGATATAAGGGTCTTGTAAAGTATTGGCTTACTTTTAATGAAATAAATATGATTCTTCATGCACCGTTTATGGGAGCGGGTCTTTATTTTGAAGAAGGTGAAAATATAGAAAAGATAAAATATCAAGCAGCTCATCATGAATTAGTAGCAAGTGCTATGGCAACTAAGATAGCTCATGAAGTAGATAAAGAAAATAAGGTTGGATGTATGCTTGCTGCAGGTTCAGTTTATCCATATAGTCCAAATCCAAAGGATGTATGGGAAGCGACTTGTTTAGATAGAGAAAATTATTTCTTTATAGATGTTCAATCAAGAGGGAAATATCCAAATTATGCAGTTAAGAAGATGGAAAGAGAAAACATAATGCCTGTTATGGAAGATGGGGATTTAGAAATTTTAAGAGAAAATACTGTTGATTTTATATCATTATCATATTATAACAGTCGTTGTGCAAAGGCTGAAAAGGATGAAGAGACAAAGGGTAATATCTTTAGTTCTGCTAAGAATCCTTATCTTGAAGAAAGTGAGTGGGGTTGGCCAATTGACCCATTAGGGTTAAGAATAACTTTAAATCATATTTATGATAGATATGAAAAGCCTTTGTTTATAGTTGAAAATGGACTAGGTGCAAAAGATGTTATAAATGAAAATGGTGAAATTGAAGATGATTATAGAATAGATTATCTAAGAAAGCATATAAAAGAGATGAAAGATGCAGTTACTTTAGATGGAGTAGAGCTTTTAGGTTATACAACATGGGGACCTATTGATTTAGTAAGTGCTGGTACAGGAGAAATGTCAAAAAGATATGGCTTTATATATGTGGACAAGGATGATGAAGGAAATGGAACATTAAAGAGAATGAAAAAGAAAAGCTTTAATTGGTATAAGAAAGTTATAGAATCTAATGGTGAAGAATTGTAGAAAAATACTCAAAAAAAGGAAGAATTGAAAAAAATTTTTAAATATAATAAAATAAAGATAAGAAAAATGGAAATAGTTTGTAGAAAAACACTACAAGCTATGCCTATTTTGATTTAGAAAATTTGAAATTTTCTTGATGAATAATAAACAAAGGATTGATAAAATGAAAGCAAAAAAATTAGCAATATTACTTGGGATTGGGGCAACATTTATGGCTTCAGCACCTAGCATGGCAACTTTTGCAGACTCTGTGCAACATGTGAGCAATTCAAGTTCAAATGTTAAAACAATCAAAACAGGGGGAAGGAAAAACAAAGCTAATACTTTAAAGGAAAAAGTATTAGGAACAGGAACTGTAAGATTTGAAGATTTAGCTTATACTTATGTAGTTAGTGGACCAAGCTGGCAATCAAACTATGTAGCCACTCTTTATAATGGAACAAATGTAAATATAGTTGGAGAAAGTGGAGGCTGGTACGAAATACAGTGTGGAGATAAAAATGCTTGGATAATGAAATCTAGGGTTAACACTTTAATGGGGACAAGTAGAATCAACACAGGGGTTATTGATTTTAGTCAGTTAAATTACACAGATATAATGACAGGACCATCTTGGTATTCGGGACACATAACTACTTTAAATAATGGAACAAATGTTGAGATAATTGGAGAAGAAGATAACTGGTATCAAATAAAATATGATGGTGGAGAAGCTTGGGTACTAAAGGATAGAGTTAATACATCTCATCAAGAGGTACTTGGAACAGGAACAGTAAGATTTGAAGACTTGGATTATACTTATGTAGTAAGTGGACCAAGCTGGCAATCTGACTATGTAGCTACTCTTTATAATGGGGAGAATGTTAATATAGTAGGAGAAAGTGGAGGCTGGTATGAAATAGAGTGTGGAAATAGAAATGCATGGATAATGAAATCTAGAGTAAATACTTTAATGGGGACAAGCTTAATTAACACAGGAGTTATTAACTTTAATGAGCTAAGTTATACTGATATAATGACAGGACCATCTTGGTATTCAGGGCATATAACAACTTTAAATAATGGAACAAATGTTGATATAATTGGAGAAGAGGGTAATTGGTATCAAATAAAATATGATGGTGGAGAAGCGTGGGTACTAAAGGATAGAGTTAACACCTGCCATAAGCCTGTACTTGGAACGGGAACAGTAAGGTTTGATGACCTAGGATACACTTATGTAGTAAGTGGACCAAGCTGGCAATCAGATTATGTAGCAACTCTTTATAATGGAACAAACGTTAATATAATTGGAGAAAGTGGAAATTGGTATGAGATAGAATCTAATAATCAAACTTCATGGATAATGAAATCTAGAGTTAACACTTTATATGGAAGTGAAGATGTGAGAGAGGGAATTATAGATTTTAAAGATTTAGGATATACTGATATATTAACTAATCCGCAGTGGGGTTCAAGTATAATCACCATATTAAATAATGGAACAAAAGTGAAAGTAATTGGTGAATCTAATGGATGGGATAGGCTTGATTATCAAGGTGGAGAAGCATGGGTTCCATCAGATAGAGTAGCAACAGAAAGAGAATGGAATTTACAACAAGAAGTAACACCAGCACAAAAGATAAATCAAATAATTAATTATGGAGAACAATTTATAGGAACACCATATGAGTGGGGTGGAGAAAGTCCAAGTGGATTTGATTGCTCAGGACTTGTACAATATGTTTTTGCACATAATGGAATAAATCTTCCAAGAACAACAGAAGCACAACAACAATGTGGTGTGCCAGTTGCACCAGGAGACTTAGAGCCAGGAGATTTAGTATTTTGGGGAGAGCCTGCATACCATGTAGCAATATATATTGGGAATGGACAAATTCTAGTAGCACCACATACAGGAACAACAGTAACTATAATGAATTTATATCCATACACAAATGCAAGAAGAATAATTTAAAAGAAAAACTGCAATTGAAGTCTAAGGTTTAATTGCAGTTTTTTTATTTGACATTATCACTAGTTAGTGATAAATTGAATATATGGAAAACAAATTTGATATAAATAATAATTTAAATTTAAAAGCATTAATAGCATTAACAAGAGCAGAGCAAAGGGTTCATCAAAAGGAATATGTAACTATAAAGGAGAGTGGACTTACTGTATCACAGTTTGGTGTTTTAGAAGTTTTATATCACAAAGGTGATTTAAAAATATGTGATATTATTGAAAAAGTTTTAGGAACTTCAGGAAACATTACTGTTGTTATAAAAAATTTGGAAAAAGATGGGCTTGTTCAAAAGCGTGTAGATGCAGAGGATAGAAGAGCAGTTTTTATTAGTATAACTGAAAAGGGAAGAAAAATAATTGAAGATATGTTTCCAAAGCATGTTGAAAATATAAATAATATTTTTTCAGTTCTTACAGATGAAGAAAAGAAAATGCTAATAAAAATAGGTTTAAAATTAAGAAAATAAAAAAAGAAAATTTTTTTGAATAAATATCACTAATTAGTGATAAAGGAGTGTAAGATTATGTTAAGAAAAGTAGACAATAAAGATATGGGAAAAAGTAATTTAGGATGGCTTAGAAGTTCATTTCACTTCTCATTTGCAGAATACTGGAATCCTTACAATTTAAATTTTGGAAAGCTTAGAGTATTAAATGATGATTTAGTTGAAGTAGGAACAGGATTTGACACACATCCACATGAAAATATGGAGATTGTTTCATATATTGTTTCAGGAGAAATAACTCATGGGGATAGCATGGGAAACAAGAAAAGTCTTGGACGTGGAAATGTTCAGTATATGAGTGCAGGAACAGGAGTACTGCATAGTGAACATAACTATGGAAATGAAATGCTAAGACTTTTACAAATTTGGATTTACCCAGATAAAAAAGGATATACACCAAACTATGGAGACTTTAAATTTGATTGGAGCTTAAGAGAAAACAAATGGCTTAATATAGTTTCAGGAAAAGATGGAGATGCACAAATAAAAATAAACCAAGATGTAAATATCTACGTATTAGAATTAGATAAAGAAAAAGAAATTGAATTTAAAGTGGCAGCAGGAAGACAGGCGTACTTAGTTCAAATTGAAGGTGCAGGAGATATAAATGCTGTTCACTTAAATGAAAAAGATGCTTTAGAAATTGTAGAAGAAGACATTAAAATTAAGGCAGAAGAAAAATCTCATTACATAGTATTAGAAATGAAAAGAGAATAGAAAATATAACCCAAGTACAATTAAAAGTGATTCTTACTCAAGTATGGGTATAAAAAAATAAGTATACAACAAAAGGGCATTTTCAGATGCCCTTTTCTAATATGTTAATTATTCTATTTCCCCAAAGATAAAAAAGAACCTTAAAATTTTTTTAAAAATGAATGTAAAGTAAACTTGACATTGGAAAAGCTGGGTGGTAATATATGTATATGGAAAGTAAGCTTTACATGGAGGAGATATGAATAATAGATTAGAAGAAATAAGAAAAGAAAAAGAAATAACACAAGAAGAGTTAGCAAGTGTACTAGAAGTATCAAGACAAACTATTAGTTCATTGGAAAAAGGAAGGTATAATCCTTCAATTATTCTTGCATTTAAAATTGCAAGATACTTTAATCTATCAATAGAAGATATATTTATTTATGAGGAGGAGTAAGATATGGTAAGCAAAAAGGGTGCAAAAAAATTATGTATTATAGGAGTGATAATGGCTATAGGTGGGTTTTTAATATCAGCTACGTCACAAAATGATATGATTGAGAGAATAGGAGGTATAGTTGGAGCCTTAGGATGTGGAGTTATGGGTGGATACTTTGGAGTAATTCGCCAACATAAATATTATAAAGAAAATCCAAGTAAACAGAAAGAAATGCAAATAGAACTTAAAGATGAAAGAAGTAATCTAATAAGAACAAAAGCAGCAGCAAAAGCAGGAAATATAACAACATGGCTAATACTTGGAGTTGCATATCTGTTTATTATTTTAGATTATCCACTATGGTTAGTACTCCTTATATTAGGAATATTCTTATTAAAAACTGTATTAGAAATTATATTTATAAAGAAATATAATGATGAATTTTAGATTTAATTTAGAAGATTTTATACTTTTTTTATAATTAGATTATTAGATTTTTATATATGCATTTTATAATAAACTCATAGGAAAGAACAAAAACAAATTCTTAGGAGGAATGTAAAATGAACAAATTAGAAGTATTATATAGAATGTCAAAAATTATGAAGGAGAAAACTCTTATTAAAGGTAGTGTATCAGTAGTTGGAGAAAACTCAGATGGTGAATTCTTAAAGGGAAGTAATAATTTCTGCAAGGATATAGAAAATAAAAAAATGAGTATTGATGCAAACATAATGGTTAATACAGAAGAATTACAAGTAAATAAGCAAATTAAAAAGGACTTAGACTTTGAAAAAATGAAAGGTCATCATCACCACCATCATCATGGAGAAGGATGCAGAAGAAGAGGAAATAAATTTGCTAAGTTAGAAGTATTATTTAAAGTATTAAATGATATGGAACTTACTGAAAATGATAATGAAAAAGTTATTGAAGTTGATATTAAAGATATCTTAATGAAGAAGATTGAAAAAATGAAAGAAATGCATAAAAACATGGAAGGTAAAGGATGTAAAATTGAAGACATTGAATGTGAAGATTTAAAAGAAATGTTTAAAATTAAGCATGCTGTATTTAATGAATTATGTAAGGGTGAATGTGATAAAGTTATATTAAGATTAACTGTAAATAAAGACTTTGAAATAACAAATGTAGAAGTTAAAGGAACTGGAAGCAAAAGCATAAATGCCAGTGTAAGTTTAAGTTACTAGAATACATTAAGGGAAATAGGCTATATCAAAGATATGGCTTATTTTTTATGTTAAGATAAATTAGACTTGATTTAGAATTTAACAAGGAGGGAAAATATGAAGGAGCATAGAGAACATCATCATTATAAAAAAATGCATGAGGGAATGAAAAGACATAATCAAATTATGCATGATGATAGAAGAAATATTCATAGAAGAATAAATGAACTTTTCTTTTTAAGTAAATATATAAGAATTTTTAAAAATGTAACTCTTATTATTACATTAGTTATAATATTATTTTTATTAAAGATTATTGGATTTAAAATAGCAACTGTAGTAATTGTTGTAATCTTATTATTAAATGAAATTACAATAATTTATATGATTTCAAGAATGGAGAAAAGGTTTATAACTCCAATGGCAAAGCTTCAGCAAGGTGTTAGAAAAATTGCAGAGGGTGATTATACAGTAAGGCTTAAGTCAACTGAAAAAAATGAGGTTGGACTTTTAACAAAAGAGTTTAATAAAATGGCAGAAAGGCTTGAAGAAGGAGAAAAAATAAAAAAGGAATATGAGGAAAATAGAAAAGCATTAATAACAAATATAAGTCATGATTTAAAGACTCCAATTACAAGTATAAATGGATATGTTGAAGGGCTTTTAGAGGGTGTTGTTAAAGAAGAGAATATTGAAAATTATTTAAAGGTTATAAAAAGCAATGGGGAATATATGAATAGATTGATTGATGATTTATTCTTGTTTTCAAAGCTTGATATGCAAAAGATAGAGTTTATTTTTAGTAAAACAAATATTAAACTATACTTAGAGGATATTGTTGAGGAATTTTATTTTATATTAGAAGAGAAAAAAATAAAATGTAATTATGCATTTGATGTTTCAGAAGATACTTATGTAAATATTGATGGAAAAAGGCTTTATAGAGCTTTAAGGAATATTTTAGATAATGGAATTAAATATGGAAGAGGTAAAGATGATTTGGAAATGGAGATAAGTCTTTATAATGATTTAGATAATGTATATATCCTTATTGCAGACAATGGATATGGAATAGAAAAAGAGGAAGTAAGTAAAATTTTTAAAAGATTTTACAGAGTAGATAAAGAAAGAACAAAAGATTTTAACAGCACAGGGCTTGGTCTTGCAATAACAAAAGAAATTATAGATGCACATAAGGGAGAGATTTATGTAAGTAGTGAAGTAAATGTAGGAACAAGTTTTACAATAAAGCTTCCCATATATAAGGAGAGTGAAGATGATGGAAAATAAGATTCTTATAATAGAAGATGACTTAAATATAGCAGAGCTTGAAAAAGATTATTTAGAGATGAATGGATACATTGTTGAAGTAGTTAATGATGGAATAATTGGTCTTAAAAAAGCAATGCTTGGAATATATGATTTAATAGTAATAGATTTAATGTTACCAAATAAAAGTGGTTTTGAAATTGTAAAAGAAATAAGAAAAAGCTTTGAAGTCCCAATAATAATAGTTTCAGCAAGAACAGAGGATATAGATAAAATAAAGGGACTTGGATATGGGGCAGATGATTATTTAACAAAGCCTTTTAGTCCAAATGAACTTGTAGCAAGGGTGAAATCACATATTTTAAGGTATGAAAGACTTATGGGGAAAAAGTCAAACCATGAAATTATAAGCATAAAAGGGTTAGAAATTCATAGAGATTCTCATAAGGTATATGTAGATGGAAAAGAAGTAGTAATGACCACAAAAGAATATGAATTATTAGTATTCTTAGCATCAAATTCAAATATAGTTTTTACAAAAGAGCAGCTTTTAGAAAATATATGGG
>NZ_JBOFRG010000321.1:0-14700 GCF_051650885.1 Clostridium sp. | reverse complement strand
AAAAAATACATCTATTTAATATTAGACTTTTCTAATACTATAGATGTATCATTATTTTAAATTTCTAATAATTCTATTATTTTTTCTACTCTATCATCAATTACTTTATAATTTATTTCAAGCCCATTTCTTTCACCTTCAATTACTTTTGCAGCTCTAAGCTTTTGTAAATGTTGTGATATTGTTGACTGAGGCATATTTAAACAACTTTGCATAAATGTTACATTGCACTCACCTTTATTAAGTAAGCCTCTAACTATACAAAGTCTTACTGGATGTGCTAAAACTTTTAAAAATTCTGCAACCTCATTTAAGTTTTTATAATCGTTATCCATATATCTTCACCTTTACCTTTTATCTATAGATAGTTTATTTAAAGTCTTTATATCGACAAGTTTCAAGCCCATTAACTTTAAACCCTTGCCCCCATGTTGTATTACTATTGCTCTGCTCATACTTTAGACATTCAACATTAGAACTCTTTGTTGTACTCTCAGCTTTAAAATAATTAAAAACTCCTACTCCTAAAATTACTACTCCCACTAATAATAATTTCAAAAATACTTTATTCTTTTGCATTTTTCCCCCTATTTTATCCCCTTATTGTTAATTAAAAATATACTTTATAACTCTAGTCTAATATTCTAGGGTTACTCTTGTCAATTCTATATGCTAAGTTCCATATGCAAAACGACTTTTTCTTCCCCATCATAAACTCTAATAAACTCTGTTTTTTCTTTAAATCCTAAGCTTTTATATAACCCCTTTGCTCTTTCATTTGTTTTAAATAAGTCTAGTGTTATGCAATTTTCTTTTATATTCTTTTTTAACTCTTCTATTCCTTCTTTTAATAACCTTTTTCCTATACCAAATCCCGCATGGTCTTTACTTACATATAAAAATGATATTTCATTTTCATTTAAGCAAACAAATCCTACTATTTCTCCTTCAATTTCAGCAACTATATTTTTACCTTTTTCAAATTTTTCAAATTTAGGCTTGTCCTCCTCAAATGGTACAACATTTCCTAAATTTGCTGTCTCAAGCTCTCTTCTTCTTCCATCTATATATAATTTTTTTATATCTTCTAAATCATTTACATTGTATTGTCTTATATTCATTTTACTCATCCTTTCAATTTAAATTAAAAGCTATCTCAAAATAAACTTTATTTTAAGATAGCTTTTTTATTTTCATAAATAGTATACCAAATTACACTTTTTTATTTGTTACAAAACAGTATTTTATTTTATAATGTATTTAACCTTTCAAGACAAGATAAGAAAACTCCATTGTCTATTGCTTTCGCCCACATCCCGTCTGAAAATCTTTCCATTCTTAAAAAATACGTTAAAACTGTTCCTATCTCTCTCTCGTCAAGTTCATGTATTTTCTCTAAATCTATTTTTTCTATATTAGCACTATATCCATAATCAACCATATCTGTCTTTGTAAATTCATCTAAAAAATTTAAAACCTTTATATTATAGTCATAGTATCTAACTATCATAGAACCTTCAATTGGCGTCTTCAGTTCATAGTAATTGCTTTTCCCCTCTTTAAAATAATCCAAATACTTTAATAGTTTTTTCTTATTTTCCATCCCAATCTCCTTTTCCCACTAACTTATTACTATTAATTTTACTATATTTTTCCATTAGTTTCAACTTTTGATAATTTTATTCTTATACTATTCAAATTTGAAATCTATGATACAATTTCTAAAAAATATTATTAGGAAAAAGAAGGAATTTTTAAAAACATCTAGAATTTATTTTTATGTAAGGATATACCAATCGGGATTTTAAAATTCAACTACTACTCGTATTTTAAAACTCTAACATGGTATGTCCTTTATTTTTGTTTGCTTAGCTTTAATTGCATTATAAAAATTACTATCGATCCTATTGCCATAAATATAACACCTGTATAATTATGTGTTTTTAGTATAGACATGTCTCCAATTAATATTAATGCTAATATTGGTGATAATACTGGCTTAATAAAGAATATTAAGGATGACATTGTTGCACCTGTATTTTCCATAACTATAAATAATAATGCAAAAGATATTCCCGATACAAAGATTGCAATATATAAAAGTAATATTATATTATGTACACTAATTCCTTGTAATATTGGAATATTACTAAACATACTTAGATTTTTACTAGCCATAAAGTTTGATACTGCACTTATGTGTGATACTAGAATTATCAATAATAATTCTGCACTTCCCACTAAAAATGTAAATACAGTTACTGTTAATCCGTCTAATTTTCTTTTTACTATTGTATATTTACTCATTATGCTATATAAGGCAAAAGTAAATCCTGATGCTAATGCCATTAGCATACTTGGAACTGTTGAATCGCTTAAATCAAATGGATTAATAACAAAAATTAATCCTATAAAACAAACTACTAGTCCTATTATAATTCCCTTATTTATTTTTTCTTTAAATATTATACTTGCAAGTGCAATTGTGAAAATTGGATTAAAGCTAAAAATAACTGCTATAATCGCTGGATTTGATCCTTTCATCACAACAGCTCCAGTAAATAATGTCATACTTACAATAATACATATAAAGCCTGTTATCAGAAAATATCCTAAATCCTTTAATTCTAGCTTTCTTCCTTTTTCTTTAAGCTTTTTCATTGCTAATGGTAATAATACAAGTCCTCCAATAAGAAATCTTATAAAGTTTAATTGTATTGAATTGAATGCTCCATCTGTACATTTAATTGCAATCTCCATTGTACTAAATAAAAATGTGGATATTAATATTAATCCTATATACTTTTTCATATTTTCCCCTTCTTTTCTATTTTTTATATAAATTTATTTTATTCTCTTTATATTAAACCAATATTAATTATGTTAACTCTGAATTAATATTGCTTTTTTAATAAAGAAAAACCCCTGTTCTAGGAGTTTTTCTATAAAATCTGTAAATATCTTATTTGTAGTTTTTAATATATACTTCTAAAAATATTAGTTTCTGTACATACCTTCTAAAGTTGCAACTTCTAAGATATGTCCTCTCATAGCATTATATAACTCATTAACTAAGAATCCGTTTTCTAAGTTTAAATCTATATCTAATGCATATACTCTTAATTCATAAGTGTGATCACAGTTTGGAGGAGCCATTCCACCATAGTTTGAAGCATCTTCTCTTGATAAAGCATCTGCTCCCATCATAGGTGCTCCCCAGCTGTTAACTCCTTGAACGAAATCTGAAGCATTTTCAGACTCTCCTTCTGAAACTTTAGTTTTCTTTAAGTTAGCTCCTGCCCAGTGAATCCAAGTGAATCCACATACTGGAATTGCATCATGGTCATCTAATATAAAAGCAAAGCTTTTAGTTCCTTCTGGTGCATTTTCAATTTCAAAATCAACTGAATGATTTGGCATACCTTTTAAGAATTTTTCTCCGTGTTTACCATGCTTGTCATGGAAATGTCCTTTTTCGTTTATTGAGTTACTTTTAATTTTCATCATAATGTTATCCTCCTAAAGTGCACTTTCGCGCCTATATATATATTATGTAATTTTTATTTTTTTTATTTTGTTCCCTTGAACAATTCTTATTATAGACCTATAAATTTTAAAGGTAAATTACCCACTTTTTTGTTAGCGTGAATTTAATTAAGAATGAAGAATTAAGAGTTAAGAATTGAGGAAAAAACTCGCTAGGGCAAGTTTTGGAAATAAAAAAGAATTGGCAACGCCAATTCTTTTTTATTTTAGATTTTTAATTTTAAATCACTCTTACTTCTTACTTATTAACTCTTAACTCCAAAACCTTCTCTTGCGATAAAATTTATCGTAGATAAATTTTGAGCCCCAAGAATCGCTTGCGATTCCCCCTAATTCTACATTTTTAATTTTTCATTCTTCATTCCCATCGTATTCTAAAATATCTCCTGGCTGACAGTCTAGCTCTTTACATATTGCTTCTAATGTAGAGAATCTTATTGCTTTTGCTTTATTATTTTTCAAAATAGATAAATTTGCATTTGTTATTCCTACATTTTGTGCTAAGTCTTGAAGAGATATTTTTCTTTTTGCCATCATAACGTCTAGGTTTATTATTATAGCCATTTCTTTTCTCTCCTATCTATATTGTTAAGTCATTTTCTTCTTTATATCTTACTGCTTGTGCAAAAACCTTTGCTAATATTCCTATAAAGCATCCTGCTAGTAGAAATATTAGAAACTCTACATTCGTGTGTATTCCAGTTCCATCTATATATATAAATCTAAAGTCACCTTTTATTAAGTTTACTATAAAATTTATAAAGTAACATCCTGATATAACAAAGCAAGCTATTGATATTTTAGTTAATGCCTTTACGTTTCCAATACAGAAAGGATTTTCTAAAATTAATGTTTTCATCATTCCTTTTAGTAAAAATACTATATAAAATATACAACCTATTCCAAGTGTCAGTATAACTACTACTAATATTTTCATTCTTAAAGACATATCTACAGCTTCTATAAAAAATGTTTTATAATACACCTCTATTGTTTCATATATTCCAAAAAGTATTATAAAATTTAATGCAATTCCTATAAATTTAGATAATGAATCTTTTCCATACCATTTCATCTCTTTCCTCCAAAGCCTTTAGTATATATCTTATATTAACATATTTTTTAATTATTATAATAGTTATATTCAAACCATTTAGGATTTATCTTATGCTCATTTTCCCATTCTATCCTGAACTTTAAAGCTTCATATCCATTTGTATACTCATCAGTAACCTCTTTTGGATAATCTAATTTTTCAAAAGTTCCATTATTAATAGCCTCAACTATTGTTCCTTCTGCATCTTTTGATAAATATGATAGATAATATAATGATGAATCACTTTTTTCAATTCCACTCTCTATTCTATTTATATTATATTTTGCAATTATGTTATCCATATTGCAGAAGTTTAATCCTACATATAAAAGAACTCCAACTATTATTATATTTTCCCATCCATTAATATCTTTAAAGAAGTTTATTAATATTATTATTAATGCAATTATTAAAAATACTGAGAATGCTGTTGATAAAAACCTTAATCTTGTAAGACCATATTCATTTATATAATCTTTTAAATTTACTATTGAGTTTACTCCCATCCCTAGACTGAAAAGTACCATTATACTAAATAATATTCTTGTCACTTTTTTAATGGAAGCCTCAAATTTTATCATCATTCCTATATTAATACACATTACTAATAAAAGATTGAAAAACACTTCCCTTGCTGCACTTGAATAACTTTCTTTTATTGAAGTAAGTTGAATTACAGTAAATAATAAATATAATAAATTAATCATTACTAAAACTGTATTTAATCTAGTTTTATTTACTTTATCTTTTCTTACCTTTGCTTTTCTTTCAAAATTTATTCTTTCACCTTTAAACAATCCTGTTAAATAAATATAGCAAAATACAAAAACTATAAATCTAACTATAAATGAACCACTATTTTCAATAATTCTTCCTATAAATATAGATAATCCAAATATATCAATATTACTTGCTCCAAATAATATTATTCCTATTACAATTACTACTGGAACTGATATTAAAAGTCCTATAAAAATATCTTTTGTTTTTTTCTTATCATTGCTAATCTTACTAAATAAATATTCTACTGGATTTTTAACTAATGAGAAATTATAAAAAGGCTTTACAAAAGTACTTCTTAAAACTCCAAATACAAAATCTGATACAAAAACCTTTTTCTTATCTAAAACCATTATCTTCATTCCATATATAATTAAAGCTGGTACTAAAACTAAATTGAACATTCTAAAAACAGGGTTTGTAAAAATAGAATAAGTTATAGACAAGGCCAAGCCTGCTAAAAATAAAAATAATCCAAAGTAATTTTTAACCTTGCTTTTCTTAAAGCAAAACATATACAATCCAACAATAAATGAAATTACAGTAACCCACAATCCATAATAATTCCAAAGCCTTTCCTTGTCTGGTCCTGTTCCAAAAAACATAAAAAATACAATCATTAAACTTATGCCCATTGCAACAAGATTATCAATTCTCTCAGTCTTATTATCATCTTTTATAAAATACTTCTTTAATTTTTTCCCTGTATACATCTTATAAACAGGAAAAACCTCATTTATTATAATTCCATACTTTTCTTTTACCTTATCTCTACCTAAGCTTAAAATTTTAAACTTCTCAAGATTCTCCCTTACTTTAAATCCTTCAATATTCAAAACAATAACTTCTTCATCAGTTCCATAATACTTAAAAGCCCTTCTTTCACCTAAAGTTATATTAGTAAAACTAATCTCACCTTCAAGCTCCTCCCCTAAAGCCTTCACACAATCTTTTTCATCATATCCTTCAAAGAAATCTCCACTTTCCTTCACTAAAATTTCTCTTTCATTAATCTTTACCAATAAAATACACATTCTTACTTACTCCTAAAAAATATTTGCTAGCTTGAATTTAATATAACATCATACAAATCATTTTTCAATATATTTTTATCGTTTTTCGATATTTTTTTATTGAAAAAGAAACTTTTAGAATTAAGAATGAAGAGTTGAGAATTAAGAATTGAGGAAAAAACTCGCTAGGGCGAGTTTTGGAAATAAAAAAAAATTGGCATTGCCAATTTCTTTTTTATTTCAAATTCTAAATTAAAATCACTCTTACCTCTAATCTATTAACTCTTAACTCAAAAACTCTCTTACGATAAAATTTATCGCAGATAAATTTTGAGTCCCCCCACAAGACTTGCTTGCAAGTCCCCCTAATTCTTCATTTTTAATTCTAAATTCCTAATTCCCTACATCCTTGACGCCACATACCATTCCCCAATAACTTCCTCTCCATCTATTTCTATAAATGCAAGCTTTCCATCACATTCATCTGCTGGTGTAAAAACTCCTGTATCTGTACAGATTACTTTTTTTCCAAATCTATTGATTCTAATTCCAACTTTAGTTTCTTTTTCAAATGCATTTTGCATAGGAGTATGTCCAATTATTATATTATATACAGATGACCCAAAGTCTTCTTTTTTAAGTTCTTTATCAAAAGTATCTAACCAAAGTTGTCTGTTTAATAAAAGTTCTTCTCTCATAGACTTTTCTTTTACTATTTCTTTTATTTCTCTTTTTGATGAAGTTATATCCACATTAAATCCACCATGCATTAATAAAAATGTATCATTTATAAACATATAATGTGGTAAATCTTTTATATATTTATAAATATCCTCTTTATAATGTTCCCCACGTCTTTCCATATCTTCAACAACTTTTTTTCCATCATGTCTTGTCCACTCTTTTACCCTCTCATCACCTTCAATAGCGATTTGAAGAACATATTCATGATTTCCTTTTATATGAATTATATTTTCATGTGCTCTAATATAATCAATAGTCTCAAAGGTTTTAGGTCCTTTATCATTAGTATCACCTATAACGTAAAGAACATCTTCTTCTTTAAAATCTATCTTCTCTAAACCTTCTAAAAACTCATCAAAACAGCCATGTACATCACTTGTTACAAAAATTCTTCCCATCAGAATTCACTCCTTTTATTTATTACTTTAACTATATCAAACCTTTTTCTTTAATTCCAACTTGATGTAGTTAAGAATTAAGAGTTAAGAATTAAAAATTGATGAAAAAACTCGCTAAGGCGAGTTTTGGAAATAAAAAAGAATTGGTAGCACCAATTCTTTTTTATTTCCAATTTCTAATTTTCAGTTTTAAATTCTAGATTAAAATCACTCTTACTTCTAACCTATTAACTCTTAACTCCAAAACTCTCCTACGATAAAATTTATCGCAGATAAATTTTGAGTCCCTCTCATAAGAATCGCTTGCGATTCCCCCTAATTCTTCATTTTTAATTTTAAATTCCTAATTCCCTAAAGATCACACTCACAGAGTTCTTCAAGTTTCTCTCTAAGCATAATTTCTTTGCTTTCACTTGCCAATGTACTTATAGTATCTCCAGCCATTATAACCGTCTCGCCATTTGGAATAAGTACATCTCCTTCACGTTCTATAGAAACAATTAACACATTTTTACCTAAGTTTATTTCTTTAAGTTTTTTTCCTGCTATGCTTGAACCCATACTAACTATATATGAAACTACAACTTCACCTTTATTTTCCTTAGCATATTCCTCACGCTTTTCTGTTGATTCCATTGCATGAAGTCTCATTTTAAATAATGATTCATATACAGGTTCACATCTTAGAAGTTCTGCTACCATATAAGCTACACCACATACTAATATTATTGGTCCAAATTGTGTAAATGAACCACTCATTTCACATACAAGCATTACTCCTGTTATTGGTGCTCTTACTATTGATGCAAACATTCCTGCCATTGCAAAAAGTATAAAGTTTGTTAAGTATATTCCATCTAAATCAAAGAATTGTATTGATGTTTCTGCAAATATTAATCCTACTAATGCTCCAAGAGTAAGTAATGGGAAAAGTATTCCTCCTGGTGTTCCTGATGAGAAACTTATCATTGAAAAAATGAATTTAGCTATTAATAATATGATTGCAAATTTTAAAACTATATTTCCATGTAATGCTGTATCTATTAATCCTTTTCCTCCACCTAAAACTTCTGGTAAGAAAAGTCCAAAGAACATTGCACATACAAATGGAATTATCATTTTAAATTGAATTGGTAACTTTATTTTTTTATAAAGTCCCATTGTTTTTACTAATGATTTATTATATATAACTCCTGCAAGTCCTACTATTATACCTAAAAGTACTAGATATCCATAATATCTAAATGGTAATGTTGCAAGAACATGTGATCTTAATATTGGTTTTTTTCCAAAGAAAAACCAAGTTATTGCATCTGATGATACTGCTGCTGCTATTGCAGACACAAATAAAACCGGTGTAAACTTCTTATGTACTTCTTCAAGAACAAACATAACTCCTGCAAAAGGTGCATTAAATGCTGCTGCAAGTCCGGCTCCGGCTCCACTTGATATTAAAAATCTTTTTTCAATTTTTAGTTTTTTAGTAATATTTCCAAAGAAGTGACCAACACTCGCCCCTAATTGGATTGAAGGTCCTTCTATCCCTAATGATAGTCCTGACCCTATTGCTAAAACTCCACCTACAAATTTATAAATTATTAATTTTATTGGTGAAGGTGCTTTAAAATATCCTGTTAATATCCCTTCAATTTGCGGAATACCACTTCCACTAATCATAGATTCATCTTTAACCATAAGTCCTACAATAATTCCTACTATGGCTAAAATTATTAAACCTATAATTATAAATAAAACGTGTTTACTCATAAAGTTATACGCTAAATAAGTGTAGCCAAGTATATGATCTAATACTACTCTATATAAAGATACTAAAATTCCTACTCCAATCCCGACAAGTACACTTTCAAGAATTACTCGAAGTTTTGAAGCATTGATCATTCTCTCAATCTTGCTATCCATTTTTATCCTCCTATTTAATTAAACTGTAGATAAAATATGTTTTAATTCAGATTTTTAGAAACTTGCTTAAACTAATTATTTATCCTACATTAACATTATATATCTCTACAAACTTTTAACTCAAAGGATATATTATTAAAAATTTATAAACTTTTACTACACTTAAATCCTTTTTTTACTTTTTATCCCTTTAAAAGTAAAATGTAAACCTTATCTACTTATTTAAGCCATTTTTTCAGAATTTTTTATCTTTTATTTTTGTATTTTTATACTATAATTTTCGCATATATTACTTTTTTATATTAAATTTTAATTCATTTTATTTAAATTTTATATTTTTATTCTAAAAAAATGTTACCTTTATTTAAATATAAAGATAACATTTTTCACATTTATTTCATTAATTTGCAAATATCACTTACAAAATCTGTTGGATCTTCAACACTTAAGCCTTCCATTAATAATGCTTGATTATATAGAAGATTTACATAAAGATTAAATTTTTCTTTATCAGTTTCATAAGAATTTTTCATAGCTTTAAAAACTTCGTGATTAGTATTTATTTCTAATACCTTTTGAGATTCTACATTTTCATTGTTTGGCATAGCTTTTAAAATCTTTTCCATCTCTATTGAAACTTCACCTTCTGATGAAAGACATACTGGATATTTTTTAAGTTTTGATGATGCTTTTACATCTTTTACTTTTCCATCTAAAGCTTCTTTTATTCCTGTAAATAAATCTTTATTTTCTTCATTTGCCTTTGTTTCTTCATCTTTATTTTCAATCCCTAAATCACCTGAAGAAACTGATTTAAATTCTTTTTCTTCAAAGTTTTGAAGTGCCTTTATAGCGAATTCATCTATGTCTTCTGTGAAGTAAAGAACTTCGTATCCACTATCTAATACAGCTTCTGTTTGAGGCATTTTCTCTATTCTTTCAATGCTTTCACCTGCTGCATAGTAAATGTATTTTTGGTCTTCTCTCATTCTTTCAACATATTCTTTTAAAGTTACCATTTTCTTTTCACTTGAAGAATAGAACATTACTAAATTCTTTAAGTCATCTTTATTTGCTCCAAACTCATCATAAATTCCAAATTTAAGAACTCTTCCAAATGATTTATAAAACTTATCATAAGCTTCTCTCTCATTTTTTATCATTCCTTGAAGCTCATTTTTAATTTTATTTTTTATATTTTTAGCTATTTTTTTAAGTTGTCTATCATGTTGTAATAATTCTCTTGAAATATTTAATGAAAGGTCTTGTGAATCTACTATACCTTTTACAAATCCAAAGTAATCTGGTAATAATTCTTCACATTTTTCCATTATTAATACACCATTTGAATATAACTCTAAGCCTTTTTTATAATCCTTTGTGTAATAATCATATGGAGTATTCTCTGGAATATACATAATTGCATTGTAGCTTATCATTCCATCAACACTAACATGCATATGCTTTAATGGTTTATCAAAACCAAATCTTTTCTCAAAATAAAAACTATTATAATCTTCATCAGTTAATTCAGATTTATTTTTTCTCCAAATTGGAATCATACTATTTATAGTTTCTTCCTCTTTATACTCTTCATACTCTTCTTCTGAACCTTCTTTTAATTTTGATTTTGTTGCATCTATTTTAATTGGATATCTTATAAAATCAGAGTACTTCTTAACTAAGCTTCTTAATTTATATTCATTTAAATATTCATCAAAGTTTTCATCTTCGCTATTTTCTTTTAAATGAAGTGTTATCTCTGTTCCAAAATCCTCTTTTTCTGATTCTTTTATAGTATAGCCTTCTACTCCATCTGATTCCCATAAATAAGCCTTATCAGAACCAAAGGCTTTAGTTTTTACTTCTACATGGTCAGCTACTAAGAATGCAGAATAGAATCCTACACCAAATTGTCCTATAATATCATATCCATCTTTTAATTCATTTTCATTTTTAAATTGAAGCGAACCACTTTTAGCAATTACTCCTAAGTTTTCTTCAAGTTCTTCCTCAGTCATACCAATACCAGTATCTTTAATAGTTAAAGTTCTGTTTTCAGCATTTGGTATAAGCTTTATAAAATAATCATCCTTATTAAAACTTAAAGTATTATCACTTAAAGTTTTGTAATAAATTTTATCAATTGCATCACTAGCATTTGAAATTAACTCTCTTAAAAATATCTCTCTATTTGTATAGATAGAGTTAATAACAATATCTAATAATCTTTTTGATTCTGCTCTAAATTGCTTTTTTTCCATTTTTAAAACATCTCCTTTTAAATCCTCATTATTAGCACTCTATCCAATTGAGTGCTAATCCATAATTCTGTTATATCATATCAAATTTTTATTGTCAATAACTGTATTAAGATAAAAAAATCTACAACTTTCGCTGTAGATTTTTTTAGACAATATTAAAATTTATATAACTAAGGTTATCACATTGAATACCTATTAGAGTATTCTAAATGATTATTATATCACCTATTATACATTGTTTATATTTATTTGTAAATATTAGCATATACTTTTTATTTTTCTTTTACTATATTTTTATACCCTAAATAAGTTACTATGAAATATCCTGCATATATTACTATTATTACTCCCATTGTCATTAAAGATGCATTAACTATACTTGATTTTCCAAAATTCGAAATCAACTCTTCTGATACATATATTCCTATAGTTGAGTGAACTAATGCTAAGATTAATGGCAATCCAAAGTATGTTAATGTTTGCGTAAATATAGTTTTATTTATAGCTTTTTTAGATGCTCCAATTTTTCTAAGTGCTACATATCTATCATAACTGTCACTTGCTTCTGAAAGTTGTTGAAGTGATAATACAGCTGCACTTGATACTAGGAATATTACACCTATATACATTGCTATATAAAGAATCATTGATGTCATCTGACTTTGTCCTTGATTTGCTAAATCCTTAGTCATTAATCCAAGAACAACCTCATCATTTCCTTTTTCACCAATTCTTAATATTCCTTGTTTATTAAATTCATTAGTTAAGAATTTTTCTGACTCTTTATTATTGTTATAATTTATATTTAACTCCTCATTTATAGTCCACGTATTTTTTAAGACATTATCATTTACTACAACAATGAAGCTTGAATTTGCCATCTGGCTTGTAATTAGGTTTTCTTCTGAATAACTTACAACATTAAATTCTTTTCCATTTATATTTAATTTATTTTTTTCTTTTAAATTTGCAATTGATTTATTTATCATTGTAACATTTGAAACTACAATTGCATCATTTTCTCCAAGGCTTACGGTTTTTTTTCCTTGTATTTCTTGATTTTTATTATATTGACTCAAGCTTATAAAATACGTTAATGTGTTCCCTCCTAGCATTTGCTTTTCAGATGGTGCAAATGAGCTTCCTAGAACCTTCTCCATAGTTTGCCCATCCATAATTTTTGTATCTAAAAGACTGTAACTACACCCTTGTGGTAATTTTATTTCATTATTTTTTATAACCTTCTCTAAGGTATTATTTTTTGATGAAACATATGTTGATATTGTTGCATCAAAAGGAGTAAATCTACTTATATTTTGACTTTTAAATCCTACTGATACTGATATTAAGCTTATTGTTATAAACAACATTAAACATATAACTGCCATTGAAATGAAGTTTGTGTTTATTTTGCTATTCATTTGTTTTACTGTAAATATATTAAGTTTTCTATAATAAACTCCTTTTATTTTTTGTATTACAAGAATAATAAATCCTGTAAATCCATAGAAAAATAAAATTGTTCCTACAACTCCTAATACTATAGACATTTTAAAGTCTGTAGTTTGGATATTTACAAGCCCTGATTTTATTACTAATTTATATGCAACTAATAACATACCTATTGAAATTATAAATATTAACCCTGACACTAATGGACTCTTTATTTTTATCTTTTCATTTTTCTTATGAGCTGTTAATAAGTCTATAAGCTTATATTTTGAAACTATCATTACATTAAATATCATAACTAATATAAATATTATTCCAAAATATATTATTGTTTGAATTATTGCTGGTACTGATATCACTAGTGAAAATTTTTCTGCTCCTACTGAGAATAGTTTTATAGTTAACAATCCTAAAAACTGTGATAAAACTATCCCACCTAAAAGTCCACAAATTAATGATACTATTCCTATAATAAACTCTTCTAAAACTAATATTTTAGAAATTTTTCCTTTTCCCATCCCAAGACTCATATAAAGTCCTAATTCTCTTTTTCTTCTTTTTATTAAGAAGTTGTTCGCATATATAATAAGACATCCTAAAACTATTGATACAAACACTGAAATATATCCAATTACAGTTCCTATTGCCTCAATTATCTCTTTATCTCCAGTTGTTCCAAGTAATTTTCCTTGCGCACCAACTGAGTTAAATGCATAGAAAATACATACTGCTATACTTAATGTTAAAAAGTATATAGCATAATTTTTCATACTCTTCTTAACATTATTTAATGCTAGTTTAAAGTTCATTTGAAGTTTCACCTCCAAGTAATGTTACAACTTCGATTATTCTATTAAAGAAATCTTTTCTTGAAGAATTTTCTTTATTTATTTCTGTAAATAACTTTCCATCTTTTATGAATATTACTCTATTTGAATAACTAGCTGTAAATGGGTCATGTGTTACCATAAGGATTGTACTTTTTAATTCTTCATTTATTTCTTCAAAATTTTCTAAAAGTAATCTAGCTGACTTTGAATCTAATGCTCCAGTTGGCTCATCTGCTAAAACAAGTGCTGGCTTTTTAACTATTGCTCTAGCACAAGCAACTCTTTGCTTTTGTCCTCCTGAAACTTCATAAGGATACTTTTCTAAAATTTCTAAGATTCCAAGTCTCTTAGCAACCTCTTCAATCTTTTCATCTATTAAACTTGCTTTTTCACCTTTTATAGTCAATGCTAAAGCTATATTTTCTCTCATTGTTAATGTATCTAAAAGGTTATAATCTTGGAATATGAAACCAAGCTTTTGCCCCCTAAATTTCTCTAATTTCTTTCCTTTTAATCTGCTTATATCTTCATTTTCTAAAATTATTTTTCCTGTTGTTATTTTATCAATAGTCGATATACAGTTTAGAAGTGTAGTTTTACCTGATCCTGATGCTCCCATTATAGAAACAAATTCTCCCTCTTCAACTTCAAAGCTTA
>NZ_JBOFRG010000320.1:0-38609 GCF_051650885.1 Clostridium sp. | reverse complement strand
AGCTCCACCATCATAAGACTCTTTATTCTTTTTAAATATATCTTCTTTATAACTTTTTACCAGTTCATTATTTATATTTTTCGCAAGATTTTTTGAAAAGTCTGAATTATAGTAGGTTTCAGTCTTTATAGTATCTTTTGAACCTGCATTATGATGTATAGAAATAAACATATCTCCATCTTCTATATATGCTTTCTTTTGTCTATCAATTAAGCTATATATTTTTTCAGATGTTCTAAGCCTTATAACCTTCACTCCATTATTCTTAAGTTTTGCCTCTAGCATTTTGGCTATGTCTACATTCATCTTATGTTCAGTTATATTATAAAAACCTAAGGCACCTGGATCAAAAAAACCTTTATTTGTCATTCCATGCCCTGGATCAATAATTATTTTTGCATCTTTAAGCTTTTTTAATTTCTTTTTAAACTTAATATTTAAAAAGCCCTCATCATCATAAAAACTAGAATATCCATAATAACTGTCTTTAAATTCTACTTTCAATGTATTCTTTTCTTTTTTGACCTTATCTATAAGAGAATCTTCTCCTCCTTTTAAAGTTTTTAAAAGTTTAATTTTCCCCTTTATAAAGGTAATATTTGCTTCATCATCTTTTCCTACAATCACTTTAAAATTTTTATTTTTATAATCCTTAAAAAAGCTTCCACAAAAAGCTAAATTAAACTCTCCCTTATAATCTTCCTTAAGTCTTAAAATCGTAAATCTTTCATCTTCTTTAATATGAATATCTCTTATTTCATTTTTATCATTTGTTATATTTAAAATTCTTTTTACTTCCTTACAATCTTCTTTTTTTATTCTATCAAGACTTTTTAAAACATAGTACTCTTTATCATCAATTTTTATTTCTCCTTTAGCTTCTACTAATGTATCCATAGGAAGGCCTCCTCTATTTACTAAAGGTACATAAGATGTATCCCTCCCATCATATATTTTACTTACACATTCATCTATTAAAATATCATAATTAACTTCTTTACAAGGCTTTATAATCACTTCTCCTCCATAAATTACTTCACCACGTTTCCCAAGTTCTACACTAACCTTACCTAATGACCTTCTTTTTTCTGTTTTAGGAAGTTTTATAAAAGCTCTGTATTTTAAATATGCTATCTTCTCTTCATTTTCACTCTTTTTTTCATCTACAAGAACCATATCGTATTTTTCCCCATTTAGCCAAGCCTTTGCTTCTTTTCCATCTCTTATTTTAGCTTCAACTAATAATACTGTTTCACCAAACACCTCTGCCTTTTTCTTAGGAATTATAGATTTTTTATTTATATATTCATCAACTTTAAAAACAGCCCTCTCTTCTCCTCTATTATCAATAACATTTATAGTTTTTTCTTTACTCATAATTTTACTAACTAAAGTTTTTTCTTCTAATTCTCCCGCAAAAGAAACATTTTCTTTAAAAAAAACTGCTATAACTATTGCAAAAAAAATTATAATATATTTTCTTTTCATCATAATTCCCCTCCTGTGTATTACGGCATAATCCTAAAATTAAATTTCCCTATTTTTAAAATTTAATTCTAATTTATCATGCTATAATATAGTTAACTTATTTTATTTGGAGGTATACATGGAGTTTTTAAATAAATATAAAATAAAGACACTAGGAGGACTTAACAACAAAAATTTTCTACTAAATTATTTCGGTAACTTTTATGTTTTAAGAATTCCAAGCTTAGAAAACGAAAATAATTTTAATGTTGAACATAACTCTATACAACTCTTATCTTCTAGTAATCTTATACCTAAAATTATTTATCATAATAAAGATTCTGGAATAATGCTAAGTAAATATATTAAGGATACTGAATTTAACTTCACCCTTTTTAAATCTAAGGCTACTCTTAAAAATCTAGCTTTATCATTAAATAAATTTCACAATATTTCTATAGAAAACTTTCCACTCTTTAATCCTTTTTATGAAATAGATAAAAACTTTTCATTTTTACAAAAACAAAACTATAAATTTAATCATAATATTCGCTCCTTTTTAGATAGAAAATCCCATATTTTCAGTACATATAAGGATTCTAATATTTTAAAGCTTTGCCATAATGATTTAAATACTTCTAACATCTTATTTAAGAAAGACAAACTTTTCTTTATAGATTTTGAATTTATAGGACTTAACGACCCATTTTTTGATTTAGCTACACTATCTTGGTTTTTAACTGAAGAAGAGCGTATATTTCTTTTAAGTGAATATTTAGGTAGAGAACCTAAAGAATTTGAAAAAAATAAGCTTGTTGATTTTCTTTATATAGTTAAGCTTTGGAATGCTTCTTGGAGCTTTAAAAAAGCTTTAGAAAATAAAGATTCAATTTATGATTATGAAGTTGGTGGAAACCTTATACTAGATGATTTAAGCTAAATAATAATATCCCTATATTTATACCTTATCCTATCTTTAGTTTACAAAAAACATCAGCCCCCTAAAATATTCCAGGAGGCTGATGTTTTATCTTACTCTTCATAAAGATTATCTTCTATTATTTTATTTGCAAGTATTCCTATATTAACCTCTCTAGTATCCATATGTACATCAATAATTCTGTCAGCTAAAGTTACTTCTACATACTCAACATGAGTTCCATCTTCTTCTATAATATTTATTACATCATATGTTATAATCTCTTCTTTTAATCTCTTTTTAGTTATCATCTCTTCACCTATATTCCTTTATATATTTAAGTTTATCATTCCCTTGCTTTAGTGAAATTTATACTACACAGTATTTCATTAATATTAAAGCTTTACTATATTAAAAAAAGCAGATTCTAAGAATCTGCTTTCACAATAATTTCAATTGAAATTATCTGTTATTTCTTTGTTGTTTTCTTGCTCTTCTACAGTCGTTACATCTAACTGGATCGTTATCGAATCCTTTTTCTTTGTAGAATTCTTGCTCTCCTACTGTGAATACGAATTCTTGTCCGCAATCTTTACATACAATTGTCTTATCTGTCATAATATATTCCTCCTAAATTTTAAAGATAGCTTTTTGTTATAATGAATCTTTTTAAATAATTTAGAAAGACATATATACAAAAACTTTTCTTTTATATTACTATAGTATACTCTACTACTTTTAATATAATACCATCTTTTTTCTATTATTGCAATAGATTTAAGAAGTTTTTTACAAATATCCCTTTATAAAATCGCATAAAACGTAGGCTATTATGGATACTGTAAATATATACATTCCCATTATAAATCTATTCATTTTTTTGCTTCTACCATTATCTTCTTTTATCCCAAATTCTTTAAGTTTTCCTACAAACTCACAGAATTCTTTTTCCATATTGTAATGTTTATAGTGCATATATAATCTTACTCCATCTTTTAAATCTAATATTCCTATACCTGTACCAAATATATTATTTTCTTCTTCTCCTTCCATTTTACCAACCTTTTTTATTTCACTAAATGATGCATACTTTTCCATCTTCACCCTTATATCTGCATCAAGACCTATTATAAGAAGACCCTTCTTAGTTAAAATAAATTCATTATATACAATAGATTCCCATACCCATGTTTCTTCTCCACGGCTTCTACTTTTATATTCATAAACAATATCTTCATTTTTAATATTATATTTTCTTTTAATTTCTCCAATTAAAATCTTTCTCATTAATTTAGCATTTTCTATTCCAAAAATCGGCTTACTATCATCTTCTCCTAAGCTTTCTTTTATTTTTAATACATCTTCTAAACTAACTGCAAAGCCTATATTCTTATTTTTTTCTTTTAACCTTTCTATTCCCTTTATTATATTTTCTTTTATTTTATCTATCTTTTCATTTTCTAAATCTATTTTAGGTAATTTTTCTAAATCAAACTCTTCAATATTATCTAAATAATCCTTATCCATAATATTTCCTCCTTTACTTTAATCCCTTATACTCTAGTGAAATTCCCTTACTTATAGTACATATCCAATTTTTAAATAGCTTTTCATCTCCATTAAACTTGTCTACATTTGCATACATAACCATAAAAACTGACTGCACAACTTCTGTTGCCTCTCTCTTTTCCTTTAAAATATCATAGGAAACTTTAAAAGCTAAATTTGAATATAAAGATATAGCTTCATCTAAAGCCTTTATTTCCCCAGCTTTCAATCTATTTATCAACTTATTTTTCTCCATCATCAATACTCCTTTATACAAAGTTTTTATAAAAACGAATATACTAATCCAATTCCTATTGCTATTGTAATAACATAAAATAATATTACTGCTCTATTATTTTTCTTCGCTTCACTTTTAATATCTTTAACACCTAATCTGCTTATATTATTCATTAATTCTTTAGTCTCATTTTTCATATCATTATCTTTATAATCTATATAAAATCTAGTTCCATCAACTAATTGAATTACAAAAGCGTCCCCACCTACTATGCTTTTTTCACCTTCTTTAACTAACAAACCTGCTGCTTCTATTTCTTTTGGCTCTAAATATTTTTCTATTGTAATATTTACATCTGCATCAAATCCAAGCATTAAAACCTTATTTTTTGTTATAATAATTTCATAATATACAGTAGCTTTCCAAAACCAATATGCTTCTCCAGGCATTCTAGTATAATATTCATAAACTATATCTCTTTTTTCTATCCCATATTTCTTTTTTACTTCCTCAGTTATTAAGGCTCTCATAAGCTTTGTATTTTCTACACCAAAAATCTTCTTTTCAGCACTACTTCCAATAGCTTCTCTTATCTTCATAGCTTCTTCTACACTTATCTCAAAAGCCCTTCCATTTTCTTTTTCTTTAAGTAACTTTAATACCTTTAAAACATTTTCTTTTACTCTATTTATCTCATCTTTATTTAAATTTACATCTGGTAACTTTTCTGTATTAAACTCTTCAATATTATCTAAATAATCTTTACCCATTAATATTTCCTCCTTCTAAAAATTCACTAATTCTCTTTCTACCTCTAAGAATTCTAAGAGTTACTGCATTTTCGCTCATATGAACAGTTTTTGCTATACTACTAATTTTTTCATCATTGTAAAACCTTCGTATAAATATCTCTCTATCAACTTTTTTCATTTCATTTATAAAATTCCTAACCTTTTCAAGCTCTTCTCTTTTTATTTCATTTTCTAAAATATCTTCTTTTTCACACAAGTTCATATTTTCTATATCTACTGAATTTTTATACTTTTTCTCCTGCCGCATCTTATCTATTGCAGTATACTTACTTATTGTACAAAGCCAATTTTTAAATTTATTTACATCCCCACTAAACTTATCTATATTTAAATACATTTTTAAAAACACATCATTAACTACTTCTTCGGACTGCTCTCTATTTAAAAGCACACTATATGCCACTTTAAATAAGAGATTTGAATACATAGAAATAGCCATCTCCACACCTTTTTCATCTTTCTTCCTAAGCATTTCTAAAAGTTCTTCATTCTCCAATGACAATCCCCCCTTTTTCAATTTGGAATTTTAAGTAAATTTACTTTTCACTAATATAATCGTACTTTCTTTAAGAAACCTTTCAAAAATTCAAAAAAAAAAAAAATTAGAGTTTTTAATTTTAACTCTAATCTTCCTTCTTTAAAAATTCATAAAACCCTATAAGCATCTTTCTTTTTTCAATAGATAAATCTGAAATATCTAAGGTTTCTACTTCTAAATTTTCTTTTTTATTTTTCTTATTTACTGCACTAAAGAAAAAAGTTGATATTGTACTTGTAAGCATACTAATAGCACCTATTCCTGTAAGCATTAATACACAAGCTATAAGCCTACCAATATCAGTAGCAGGGCTAATGTCTCCATACCCTACTGTTGTAACAGTAACAAAGCTCCACCAAAGTGCATCACCATAAGTTTCCACATTAGTTCCTGCTCCACCTTCAAAAATATAAATTCCAACTGAACCAAGCAAAGTAATAACAACGCTTGCCCCTAGGGCATATATAAAACCATTCGTAAAAAGTATCTCTTTCATATGCCCTATAAGCCTTAATAAATAAGTAACTACTCTAAGAAGCTTAAATATACTTCCAACTCCTGATTTAATAAAAAACTGAAATGGAATAAGTGCTATTAAATCTACTATATTATGTTTGAAAAATCTTTTTCTATCCTTTGTTGTTAAAGCTCTAAAAACATAATCAATACAAAAAATAATATAAACAGTATTGTCTATAATATTTAGCCAATATATTTCTCCCATTTCTAGTCCATTAGAAAACTGAAGCATTACAACAAAAAGAGCTATTATTGAAAGTACCCCTGCTATAACATCATATATAAACTCTGCTTTCTCAGAATGAATAAACTCTAAATCTTTCATTTAACACACCTCTAAATCCCTTATAATTTAGAATATGCAAATCCTTAAATTCAATTCAGGTTTTTTAAATTTAAAAGCAAAAAAACTCGCCTAAGCGAGTTTTCTTTAATTATTTTAATTTATCTAAAACTGATTTTCCAATTGTGTTTTCTGGCATTTCATATCCAAAGTTATCTACAATAGTTGCTCCTATAGTAGCAAATGTATCTACTGTATCCATTATAGCAGTTTCCTTCATTGAAGGTGAGTAAGCTAAGAATGGTACATGCTCTCTTGTATGGTCTGTTCCTTTGTAAGTTGGGTCATTACCATGGTCAGCTGTGATTATTAATAAATCATCTTCTTTCATTCCGTTTAAGAATTCACCAAGTTTTACATCAAACATTTCTAATTCTTTAGCATATCCTTGTGGATTTCTTCTGTGTCCCCAAAGAGCATCAAAGTCAACTAAGTTTACAAAGCATAATCCTTCAAAATCTCTTTTTTGGATTTCAATAGTTTGCTCCATTCCATGAACTGAACTTTTTGAACTATTTCCTTCAGTTATTCCTTCACCATCAAATATATCTTTGATTTTACCAACTGAAATAACATCTAATCCATTTTCTTTTAATGTATCTAATGCAGTTTTACCATATGGTTTTAATGCATAGTCATGTCTGTTACTAGTTCTTTTAAACTCACCAGCTTTTGCTCCTAAATAAGGTCTTGCTATAACTCTTCCAACCATCCACTCAGGCTTCATAGTTAATTCTCTAGCAATTTCACAACATCTATATAACTCTTCTAAACCAAAAGTTTCTTCATGTCCACAGATTTGTAAAACTGAATCTGCTGAAGTATAAACAATCATATCTCCAGTTTTCATTTGGTGCTCACCAAGCTCATCTAAAATAGCTGTTCCACTAGCACTCTTGTTTCCTACTATCCCGTGACCAGTTCTCTTAGATAATTCATCTAATAATTCCTTAGGGAATCCTGTATCAGTAAATGTTTGGAATGGCTTAGTTATATGAAGCCCCATCATCTCCCAATGTCCAGTCATAGTATCTTTTCCGTTACTAGCTTCCTTCATCTTCATTTGGTACCCTAAAGGTCTTTCAATAGCATCTACATGCTTAATTTTATGAAGATTAGCTAACCCTAACTTTTGTAAGTTAGGAATGTTAAAGCTATCAACTGATTCAGCGATATGACCTAATGTATCAACATTCTCATCTCCAAACTGCTTGCAATCCTCTAATTCTCCAACTCCTAATGAATCTATTACCACTGTAAACACTCTATTATACTTTTTCATAACTTTCTCCTCCAACTTCTTTAGTTAAGAGTTAATAGGTAACAGGTAAGAGTTACTAAAACTCTTACTTCTAAAATCTTAACCAAAATCCCTTCTCTCGATAAAATTTATCGCCAGATAAATTTTGAGCCTTCCAAAAGAATCGCTTAAAATTCCCATCAACTCTTAATTTTTCACTCTTAATTTTTCACTCTAAATTAAAACTCTTACTTCTAACCTCTTAACTCAAAAACCTTCCTTGCGATAAAATTTATCTCCAGATAAATTTTGAGCTTTCCAGAAGAACCGCTTAGAATTCCCTTAATTTCTAATTTTTCATTCTAAATTAAAAACTCTTACTTCTTACTTCTAACCTCTTAACTCAAAAACCTTCCTTGCGATAAAATTTATCGCTAGATAAATTTTGAGCCCTCAGAAGAATCCCTTGCGATTCCCCTAATTCTTAATTTTTCATTCTTAATTCTTAATTCCCTTTATCTTGTTTAATTAAGTTTCTAATTCCCTCAACACAAACCTTAATAGCCTTTTCTGTATCATGAGCAACTGGATTATCTAATCCTTTTTTAGCTCTTTCTTGGTTTGCCATTACTAAGAATATAGCCCCTACTCTTACTCTTAAAAAGCTTCCTACTATGAAAAGAGCAGCTCCTTCCATTTCTGATGCTAAAGCACCACATCTTATCCATGCTTCCCATTTGTTTTCAAGGTCATAGCTTACTGGCTTATCACTTGGTGTATGTTGTCCATAAAATGAATCCTTTGATTGACATACTCCAACATGATAAGTTTCTTTTGCATCTTCTGATGCTTTTACTAATGCATTTACAACTTGAAGGTTTGCAACTGCTGGATACTCTATAGGTGCATATTCTCTTGATGTTCCTTCTGCTCTTATAGCTCCAGTTGCTACAACTAAGTCTCCACCTTTAACTTCTAAATCCATTCCACCACAAGTTCCAACTCTTATAAATGTTTTTGCTCCACATTTAACAAGTTCTTCTAAAGCTATTGCAGCTGATGGCCCTCCAATTCCAGTTGAAGTAACACTAACCTTTACTCCATCTAAATATCCTGTATAAGTTACATACTCTCTATTATCTGCCACTAATACTGGATTATCAAAATACTTTGCTATTTTTTCACATCTCTTAGGGTCTCCTGGAAGTATTACATACTCTCCAACTTCACCTTTCGCCACATCTATATGATATTCTTTTTGTCCTTCTGAATAAATCATTACTATTCCTCCCTACAAAATCGATAACTTGTCTAAAAATTTAGTATATTTTTATAATATCATCTTATGTCTATATTAGCAATCGTTTTCACATTTTTTTAAATAATATTAAAACTTTCAGGATATCTTCTAAAATTTTTAATTTCTATATTTAGTATCATTTTAATACTAATTCCATATACTAATATTGTAAGTAATGATTACTTTCCTTAAGTCATCATTATAAACTTCCTTAATTAACTTAGATATTGTGATTGAAAATCACAACTTCCTTTTAAAAACTTTTTAATATATTTTTTTAAAACCTATTTTTGCCAAAAGTAAAAATAGGTTTTTTTTCTTTAATTTATATCATTTTTAATATCCATCAGTTTTTTCAATCTTGCTTTTTTTCTTGTTTCTTTTTAATAACATTAATAAATATATAATTATACCTATTACTACTATTCCACCTAAAAGAACCCCTATCTTCCACCATGTATTTACTTTGTACTGGAGTGTCATAACTGTGTTATTATTTAAAAGTCCAATCTTAGTATTCCATCTTACCTCATTTGGTGAAACTATTTCCTTTGCATTTGTAGTTATCAATTCTCCATCAAAACTAACTATGTTAGTAAAAGGAATGTTTCTTATAGCCTCTTTACTTTTTTCTTCTTCATATTTTTTCTCTATATTAAATATTGCTGTTCCTGGTCTAATCTCTACTATGTATACTGATTTATAAAAATAATCTTTTTTAGATACTCTATAGTTTAAAATTTTCTTTATATTTTCATTTGAAGCTAAATTGCTTAAGGATTTGTCCTTTACATTTATTTCTTCTATTGTATTTGCACCTTCTACATACTTATTTACCACTATATTATTTAATTCTAATTGTCCTTCCATAAAATCATTTTTTATGTCTTTTCCAACATTTTGGTCATAAGAAACCCTAAAAGAAAAATCCACGCCATTTTTTTCACTTAAATTAGTTTTTGATGCAATTTTTATATTTCCACAAGAAATTAAGGTTATGCTCAAAATTAAAATTATTCCAAATACTATCTTTCTCATAAAAAAAACCTCCTAAATATAATATTTAGTAGTTTTCTCCTTTTTTACTTATTTATTCATTAAAATGGGGAAAGCCAGCAATATAAATTGCTGGCTTCTTGGTATATGGGGTATAATTTAAAAATCCGACTATATTTTTACCCTAAATTTTTTCTAACCAATTAAAATTGCATAAAAAAAGTTACTCTACCATAGAGTAACTTACTAATAAATACACATACTGTACATGCATTTAAAACAAAAAGTATAACCTCTTTGGCAACTGGCTGACATAGTAATAAAAACTTTAGTCCCTATAGTTTTGCGTCATTAGATTTCTCTAAATTTGCCTATTTTATTCCACATCCAAATATTAACATATATAATACATTTTAGCAATACATTTAGAATAATTTTTTAAAAAATTATAAATTTCTTTTTCTTATAAAAAGGCTCTATTTTATCTAAGCTTTCTCTAAAACTAATTTTCTCAGTTATTTCTATCTCTTTGTCCTTTATATAATTTTTATAGATTTTTCGTAGCTCTTCTAAAACCTCTTCTTTAACCTCTTCTGTATCTAATATTAGCAAATTCTTTTCTTCATTGCCCATTTTTATTCCTCTAAAGTATGCTCTTTTTATTTCTTTTATTTTTTTCATATAAACTCTTAATTCTTCTAGCATTTCAACTGGCAAATTTTTAGCTTCTAAAATTTTAAGTTCAATTTCTTTTTGCTCTTTTTCTTTTCCTAACCCCTCTTCAAAAATTTCTATTTTTTCTTTATTCTTTTCATTTATCTGAATTTTAAAGCCTGAAGGATTTATGACTATATCTTTTTTACCTTTTACTAGTTCTACAATTTCATTGTAACTACACTTTTTCCCAATCCATACTTCTGTATCATAATTCTTTTTAAATTCAATCCAGTCTGTAAATATCGGACAATATTCCTTTCCTTTTTCATCCTTTAATGTTCCGTAATGAACTTCATCCTTCTTTTTAAGAAAAACTCCACCCTCTTTTTTTAAATCCTTTAATTCCATTATAGGCACTAAATATTTTCCTTGTACTATTTCTTTCATCATTTCTAGTTCTAAATAACTTAAAACCTTTTCTTTTCCTTCATAATTGTTTTTCTTATTATCTAATTCTTGTCTAAACTTCATCATACTATAACATAACTCAGGATTAGTTACTGGTATATCTTTTTCATCAAAGCCACTGTAATCCATAGCTGGAATCAATTTTTCTCTTTCTAAATTCAAAGTATATTGCCCATTATCTATTACTATACCTTCTATTCCTAGTCTATAAAATTCACTAAAGCTTTTTATAATTTCATCATTATTTAAACCTTTAATATAGAGATTCAATCCTGTTTTTTCAAAATGTTCTCTCGCTAATTCACCAAATTCTTCTTCTGAAAATATCCATGCTCTCCTTTCATAATCTGTATGCATATAATTTGTAATTTTATTATATGCTATATAAAGCTTTTCACTTTCAATTAGCTTTTCTGATAGTCCATCTATATAAATTTTTATATCTTCTTTAAGTTCTTCTCTATTTTCACCACTTTGTAATTTAAAAATCATAAAAATTATTTCTTGTACTGTAAGTTTCTTTATGTTTTCTTTATCTTTAGCTACCTCTCCTATATTTTCTATTACACTTTCTTTCATTTTTTACCCCTTCTATTCTCTTTTAATATTATATTATCATATTTACTACATTTTTTCCTTATTTTTCAATTTAAAAAGCAGATGATTTTTCATCTGCTTACTTATCTAAAAATTTATATATTTTTTCAAGCTTTATCTTATCACTTAAAACTTCACTATAATTTTCTATTTTATACAATGAATCACTTCTTCCTAAGTCTACAAGTCTAAGATAAAGTAAAATCCCATCTATATTTAAAGTTATTTTTTCATCATATACCTTATCTAGCAAAACATATTCATAATTAAAATCTACAATTTTAATTACTCTATTGTCCCTTTCCTTAACCAATTTATTTAAAACAATTCTAGGTAATGCCCTTTTAGATTGTTTCACACCCTTAACTCTATTTAAAATATTATTTTTAATTTCTTTTATTGTATTTGAACGTAATGCCATTGCTAAGGTATGCTCCCTGTCATAAACAATTCCATAATATTCTCTTCTATCTTCTTCGCTCATAGCTAAAATTTTTATACTATATTTATAGCCATCTCCCATATTATTTACATGAATAACCTTACCTCTAAATTCTGAATAATAATCCTTTGTGCTAATACTCAATTTTATTATTTCATTTTGGGGAATATAACGAGGCTTATCTAATATGACACTCATTCCACTTTCTGACAAATCATAAGTAACACCGATAATAGCCTCATTCACTGTCCAAATTTCAACTTCTTCTCTAACACAATATCTATCTTCTTTCCTATAATTTATACGACTTAACATAAATAATATTGCCATCACTAAGAAATATCCATTTAAAAGTAGCCAATATAATATAATTACTCCTGCTATAACCTTATATTTCAACATTAAACCTATAGTAACTAAAACTCCTATAATAGTTGCTACTAGTAATACTATATGTGGGATTACATATTTGATTTCAGTATTTTTTGAATGAACCTTATCTTTATCTGTTACATTAAATTTCTTTAACTTAATACCTATTGTTTCTAGCATAATTGGAATTATTAAATATGGAAATATTATTGTATCTATTATATTATTCCATTTTTGGTTTCTTAAATCTCCTGAAAGCTTTTTCAATGTAATATTATATAAAAGATATGATGGTAGCCAAATAAGCATTAATTCTTTTAATGTACAATCCACTATAATTATTCCAAATACTGAAAAAAGAATTGGTGAAAGTATATATATCAATCTTCTAAAGAATGTCCACCAATATAAGAAACAAGTTAAATAACTTAATTTTCCTCTAATACTAAGCTTTCCAAAGATAAATTTCAAACTCCTTATAGTTTGTACACAGCCTCTTCCCCATCTTTGCCTTTGCTTTATAAGATTTTTAAAATCTGTTGGTGCAAGTCCATGTGCTAACACCTTTTTTATAGCATAACAAGTATATCCTTTTTCTTGTATCTTTATTCCTGTTGCAAAATCTTCTGTAATATTTCCTTCTACTATTCCTGAAACTTCTTCTAAAGCCTCTCTTGAAATTACTGTATTTGATCCTGCATATATTGGTGTATTTACACCATTTCTTCCTACATTAACTTCTTTAAAGAAATAATCCTGCTCATTTGGAACATTATCCTCTGAATATAAATTATATTGAAAAAGATCAGGATTATAAAAGCTTTGAGGCGTTTGAATAAAGCCTATTTTAAAATCTTCATCAATTTCTTCATCTAGTCTATATCTCCATCCCTCCTCTTCTTCTATCATTTTAGGTAAGAAAAAGTAAGGTACTGTTTCCATTAAAAATTCTTTTCTTGGAATCATATCTGCATCAAAGGTTACTACAAGAGGAGATTTTGTATTTCTTAAAGCATTATTTATATTTCCAGCCTTTGCACTTTTATTTTCTTTTAATGAGATATATCCTATATTAAAATTTTCTGCAAGCTCCCTCATTTCTTTTCTATTTGTATCATCACATAAATATATATGAACTTTTTCTTTTCTTGGGTATTTCATATGAATGCATCCATTAATAGTCTTATATAATACTTTTGCACTTTCACTATGAGTTGTGATAAAAACATCTATCTCTGGATAATCTTTTAAAGGTACCTTTGGCATTTTAGGTTCATTAAAACTAGATAAAGTTTTATAATGTGAAAATGCTTCTACAATACCAATAAGCTCTGATACTACTAATAATATCCCACAAACTAAAGATACCATTCCATAATCTATAGGTATTGTAAAAAATATTCTCCAACCTATATATAGGAAACTCCATATAACCCAAAAATAGAATAAAAATTTCCTTCTCTTTTTATTTCCACTATTTTTATTTTCCATAGTTTTCTCCTCTAATTAATCTCTTTGTACAAGAATTATAGATACTATAAATAGAATTATAAATCCTATGCCTAAAAAATCTTTTAGCTTTTCATTATTATTCTCACTAAACTGGAACTCTGAAAATTGATATAAAGAATCTATCTCTTCATCTAGAAACCTTCCATGCTCTTTTAAGGTATATTTTATCTTATTTATTTCTTCTTCATGGCTTTTAGTTTCTATGTTATATTTTTCATCAAAACTGTTATAAGCCTTATCCCATCTTTTTCTATCCCGTTCTATGCTACTACCTAAATACATTACTGTTTCATCAATAATTTTATTTATTTTTTCTTCTGATAATTCATTCTTTCTAAGTTCTTCATATCTTTCTTTTACTTTTAAAGTAAATTCACCATCTTTTAAAAGTTCCTTAAACCATGGTGCACTATGCATTGCTGTTGTATATAAATCAGCTTTATACTTATGTGCATTATCAATACTCATATCAAAGTCCCATACTGGACCTGCCTTTAGCTTTCCTTTAGCTTCCTTATAAAAATAAGTTGAATGATATCCTGCATCATAATTTAATAAAAACTCATTAATTATAAAATAATCAATAAAGCTTTCCTCATCTAAATACTCCTTATACTTTAAAAATTCTTCCTTGTCCTTTGATAAAAGACTTTTATCAATCTCACTTACTTCACTTTCTATGTAAGTTAAAGTTTCCTTTGTTATTTCTTTTTTATTTGGATATTTAACCTCTAAAACTCCTAATATTTCGCTTTTTTCTCTTCCATAATTATTTAACATAATTCCATTTTCATCATATCTGTCACGCCTTAATATATATGGTGCTTCTGTAAATTTATCATCATACTTTGATATAGGGACCCCTTCATCTCCTCTTTTTACCGTCTCCATTAGAAGATATACACCTTCATAATAATATTTATCATTTTTCTTTATTAAAACCTCGCAATACCTGGCTTCTGGTGTATACTCTAAAATTTCTTTTCCAAGAGTTAGTCCTAAATAATTTCTTATTAAAGATTTATCTACCATTGATATATTTAAAATCCATTCATGGTCTTCTCCCATATCTAATATATTTTTTTTATCTTTTTCTCCATTTTCCTTTAGCAAGTTTATTTTATATTGCTTTTTCTCAAAGGTACTTGAAGTATTTCCACGAACCTTTATCTTCATATTCGAATCTAAGAAAGGCTTGTCTGTAATTTTATTCTTTTTTCCTTCTTCATAAATTACTTTTATATCTCCCTTTACATAAGGCTCTTCTCCATTTTCTTTAAATATTTTATCTTCTTCATTCCATTTCAGATTAGACTTTACTTCTTTTCCTTCAGTATCTATAATTACCAACGGAAGATGGGTTTTAAAGTCTTCCCCAACAGTATTGTCTTCATTAATTTCTGTTTTTTCTTCAACCTCTTCTCTTGTGTAATGTGTATGACTTTCCTTTTTTTCTTCTTTCTTTCCAAGTTCTATAGTAAAAATTCCAATTATAAACATTCCTACTGCACAAAATAAAGTTATTTTCTTTTTGCTTATCATCTGCTTGTTTCCTCATTTTGACATATAAGATTTATATTTTCTACGCCCTTTATTTCATATAATTCCTTTATTATATTATTCTTATTTCCTTCCATAACCTTTCTAGATAATTCATATATATACTCATATCTTTCTTTTCTTGTATTTTTAACTCGAAGTATTGCTTTTCCTTTATAAAATACAAGAATTTTCTCTTCAACACTTTCTTCTATTTCTCCTTCTCCATGAATTACAAGCAAATATCTATCATTAGCTTTTATCCCTCCAAAGAAAAGCAAAAATATAAATATAATTCCACTTCCTATAAATGAAACAGTAAACTCATCAACTCCACAACAAATTCCATTTACTATGCACCAAAAAATATATATAGTATCCCTAGGGTCTTTTATAGCTGTTCTAAACCTTACAATTGATAAAGCTCCAACCATTCCAAGAGACAGTGCCACATTATTTCCTATAACACTCATAACCATAGTTGTAACTAATGTAAGCATTATTAAAGACACATTAAATCTTGCACTATATATTGCTCTTGAATGTGAAAACTTATATGATAAATAAATTGCTAAGCCTAAAACTCCAGAGATTAAAAATCTCATTCCTATCATCTCAATAGTTAAATCTCCATCTATATTTAGAAATTTTTCTATTAATGCATCTTTCATATACTCCCTCCTAAATCCATTCTAAAACTCTTCCCATACAGTATTTACTACATGAAGTATCTAGCTTATTTACACTATCTAAAATATCCTTAATATAACTAACTAAAAATCTATCATATTTAACTTCTAAAACTACATCTTCCACTACTTTATTTAACATTAATTCTTTTGAAAATAAATCAAAATTACTTTCTGTACTTCTTATATTTTCATCTATAGTTATCCTTGTATCATTTTCTTCTAAAACAAATGCAGTTCTTTCATACTCTATAATACAAGTTGGCTTATATAGCTCTAATTGCATAATATACTGTATTTTTTTTGCTATAGGACTTTTTATAAGTCTTAATACATCGTAATCTCCATTTATCAATTTTAATGCTGCATTTTTTTTAATTAAAATACTTTCTTTTCTTTGAACTTCATTTATTTTTTCTTTTATTTCAAGCTTTACTAAATCTTCATTCTCATTATATGTTCTTAGCCTTATCTTTCTTCTTTTTTCAATGCCACTTTTCTTTTCTATATAATCTTTGTTATAAATGGTATCAAAGTATAAGCTTCGTACTTTATAACTCTCATTTTCACTAAAGTTATCTTTTTTCATCACCTTTTCTAAAACATCTATAAGTCTATACTTTGTAATTTGTTCAATCCTATATTTCTTCTCATTTCTTACAATATTTAAATCTATACATACCACCCCTTAATATAATCTAATCTTTTAATCTTTTTTTGTTACAAAAAAAAAGACTAATATGTGCGTATTTCACGCTCATATTAGCCTTATTATTTAAAATCCGTTATTTTTAGCTACTTCTTTTATCCATTCACCTGATTTTTTAACTTTTTTCTCTAAAGTCTTTAAATCTAAGCTTATATATCCATATCTATTTTTATATGCATTACACCATGACCAACAATCAATTGGTGTCCATGAATGGAACCCAAAACAGTTTGAACCTTCTTCTATTCCTCTATGAAGATGTTCTAAATGCTCTTTAAAGAAGTCTATTCTATAATCATCTTCTATTTTTCCATCTTTATTTATATATCTTTCTTCGCCTTCAACACCCATTCCATTTTCTGAAATATACCATGGAACATTTTTATAATTTTCTTTTATATTCATAGCTATATCATACATAGCTTCAGGATATATTTCCCATCCTCTGTAAGGATTCATTCTTCTTCCAGGCATTTCATACATTTCAAAGTACTTATCAGGCATCCAACCATTGCTATTATCAAATTCAGTTTCTCTTGGTTTTATTCTTCTTGGTTGATAATAGTTTACTCCTAAGAAATCAACAGTATTATTTTTTATTATGTTTAATTCCTCTTCAGTCGATTCCCATAATACATCATCATCCTTTAAAACTTTAACTAAGTTTTCAGGGAAAGTTCCATGTACTGCTGGGTCTAAGAATGAATTATTAAAGAAGTCATCTCCAAGCTTTGCCACTCTTACATCTTCTTCATTATCTTTATCTCTTGGATATGATGGTGTAAGATTTAAAACTATTCCAATCTTTCCATCACATTTAAGCTCCCTATAAGCTTCTATTGCTTTAGCTGATGCTAAATTTAAATTATAAAGACATTGTACAGCCTTCTTTCCATCTACAAGCTTTGGATAGTGGAATCCATAAAGATATTGCCCTTCTACAACTACTATTGGCTCATTGAAAGTTGTCCAATATTTAACTCTGTCTCCAAAAAGCTTAAATGCTTTTTCTGCAAAGACTTTAAAAAGTTCAACTACATGCTTTGAAGTCCATCCACCATACTTTTCATATAATTCTACTGGTAAATCAAAATGATGTAAATTCATAACTGGAATAATGCCTTCTTCTAAGCAAGTATCTATAACATTGTTATAAAAGTTTACTCCATCTAAATCAGTCTCTCCTGTTTCAAAATCCTTTATAAGTCTTGTCCATTGAATTGATGTTCTAAAAGAATTAAGTCCTATAGACTTAAGCATTTTTATATCTTCTTTATAACTGTTATAGAAATTTGATGTAACCTCTGGTCCTACATTATCAAAGAATATTTCTGGTTCTACTTCAAACCAATGGTCAAAAACACTCTTATGAGGCTTATTAAAGCTCCCCTCTGATTGTGGTCCTGATGTTGCAGACCCCCATAAAAATCCTTTCGGAAACTTATACTTTATTTCCATAAAAACAACCCCTTTACATATTTATACAATAAAATTATATGTTATCTTATACCTTTTTGTCTACATCATAAATTCTCTAATTACTATAAATATTCTTGATAAAAGTTTGATTCAGTTGAAATAAAACTTCAACTGAATCAAATCTTATCTATTTAACTTTTTTAAATTTTTCATGGATTTCTTTGAAGATTTCTACTATTTTAGGATCAAACATTATATCACTATTTTCTGTTATTAATTTATATGCCATTTCATGACTAAACCCTTCTTTATAAGGTCTTTTAGTTGTCAATGCATCATAAACATCTGCTATTGCCATAATTCTTGCACATAATGGAATTTCCTCTCCACGAAGTCCTTCTGGATATCCCTTTCCATTCCACTTTTCATGATGATATTTCGCCATATCCTTTGCTATATATAAAAAGCTTTCACCTCTAGTTTTCTCAATCATACTTTGTAGTGCCTTTGCTCCTAAAGTAGTATGCTGCTTCATAAATTCAAACTCTTCATTACTTAAAGATCCATTTTTCAATAGAGTTTTATCATCTATTCCTATTTTCCCTACATCATGAAGAGGTGCAGACCTTATTGTATCTTTTATATATTCTTCAGTTAGAATTTCTTTATAAATGCCTTTCCTCTTCATTTCGTCTATTAAAATCTCTACATACTTAGCCGTTCGCCTAACATGTCCCCCAGTATTTATATCTCTACATTCAACAAGCTCTGCTAATGAAAATAACATTACCGTTTGAAGCTTTTCTATAATCTCAACTTTTTCTTCTAATATTTCTTTAAATTCCTCTTTATAATTTAAAAATTGAATATAATTTTTCAATTTCTTTAGTAAAGTTTCCTCAATAAAAGGCTTTCTAAAAAAATCAATTCCACCATTTTCAATTCTCATAGCTTTTCTTTCTAATTCTAAATTTTCTCCTGTAAATATAATAGGCATGTTTTTCATTACAGAACTTCTTTTTATTTTTTTCATTACATCAATTCCACTTAATCCTGGCATCTCCACATCTAATATAATAATATCTACCTTATTCTTTTTTAAAAATTTCAAGGCTTCTTCTCCCGATATTAAAAGAGTTACCTTATACTTCTCTTTTAATATTTTTTCTGCCTCCTTTAAATTTATTATGTCATCATCTACTATTAAAATGTGTTTTCTCATTGGCATTTTACTATCTCCTTCTCCTTTGTACATTTCTTTACTTAATATTCTATTCAAAAAAATATAAATTTGATAATATTCTTTCCTTATATTTAAGTTAAATTAAAAAAAGCCTTAGATTATAAAAATCTAAGAACTTTTTATATATTTTTAATCTACTATTCCATTTTTAAAAGCAAAGATTGCAACTTGCGTTCTATCTCTTAGTTCTAATTTATTTAATATTCCTGTAATATTGTTTTTTATAGTTCCCTCTGATAAAAACATCTCTTCTGAAATTTCTTTATTGCTAAGACCTTTACCAATGTTTTTTATAATTTCTATTTCTTTTTCAGATAAATTAAACCTTTCATTATCTAAAGAAACCTTTTCTTTTCTTTCTAGCATTTCCTTTGCCACATCAGGATGTACAACCATATTTCCTTTAAATGCAGCCTTTATACTTTCATAAATGACATCATGAGAACTATCCTTTAAAAGATACCCAAAAGCTCCATACTTTAAAGCTTCATTTATATATCCTTTATCTTTAAATGTAGTCAATATAATAACCTTTATTTTTGAAAACTTTTCCTTTATAAGTCTTGTCCCTAAAACTCCATCACAAGTATCCATTCTAATATCCATTAAAACTAAATCCACTTCATTTTCACTGCAAAATTCTAGTGCTTTATATCCATTTTCCGCTGTTCCTACAATTTCTAAATCCTCAAAAAGAGATAACATTAATTTAAGCCCTTCCCTAATTAACATTTCATCATCTACAATTAAAACCTTTATCTTACTCATTTTTCTCCTCTTCCCCTCGGTATAATAATCTTAACAAAAAAACCATCATCTTTTTTAGAGGAAATTTCAAATCTTCCATTAAGCTCATTAACCCTTTCCTCTATTCCTTTTAATCCAATTCCTTTTCTTTCAATATTTTCACAGCCAACTCCATTATCTTTAAAAGACATAATAAACTCATCTTTTGTAAAATTCATAATAACTCTAATTTTACTTCCTTTACCATGCCTTAATGCATTAGATAACACCTCTTGACTTATTCTATATATATTAGAAATTTGAAATTCTGACAATTCCCATTCAACATTTGAAATAAATTCTTCAACCTTCATTTTAGATAGCTTTTCAAAGTTTGTAAAAACACTTCTTATTCTTAAAATTCCCTCATAAGAACTGTAATTATCAGGCTTTATTTCTCTAACTGCAAGTCTAACATCTTTAAGACTTTCATTTACAAATTCTCTTAAATTATATGCCATATTGCTTAAAGGATTATCTTCCTTTTTAAGAAGAGCCTCCATAGCATTTAATTGAATCATTGTTGTAGAAAGTGCATGTCCCACACTATCATGAATTTCTCTTGAAATTCTGTTTCTTTCCTTAAGTAGTGTAAGCTCTTCAATAGACAATGCATACATTTCAAGCTCATAATTAGCAGTCTTTAACTTTTCCTCTGAAATTCTAAGCTTATCATAAAGATTTTCAGCATAAACCTTACTATTATATAATTTACTTAAATAATCTAAAAGAATAAAGAAAATTATAAATATGAATAGATAACCAATACTTTTATCAACAAATGTTGAAACTCCTAAAATAAAAATCATTAAGCTATAAGTTACATACCTATTCTTCAAAGAAAATATATCTATAGAAACCCCTACAAAAAAGAAAATCCCTGTTAAATTAAACAAATAACAACAAACTCCAATTCCTATTATCTCTAAAATTATTGATACAAGCTTATAAATATCCTTTTTCAGATAAAATATCCTTACATTATTATTTAAAATATATAACAATATAAATATTAAGGAAATCACCTTTGTATTTGCATTAAATACAAATAAATCTAATATACCTATAAGAATTCCAATATACCTTATAGCCATTAACCTAACATCTCTTACCATTCTCTGCCTTACCTTATCCTTTTTAAACTTCTTATTTTAAGTATATATCCTTCCATATTTATACACAACATTTCCTTTAAAGAAAAAAAGTGGTAAAAACCACTTTTTAAAGACTTTCATAAGTTTTAACTATTTTCTTGTTTAATAAAATTCCTATTATAGCTATAATCACTAATAATATAATTGCATTTAAAAGGAATACTATTATTGTATTTTTAATTACAATTGCAAGTGCTAAAATTATTCCACCTAAAATTGCACCTACTATTATATTAGTAAAGTTTTTGAAATTCCCTTTATAAAGACTTTTTTCAGTCTCCCATGTAATTTTAGGATGTGAATAATCCGTATATATTCCTATAATTGTTACAAGAAAACATGCTAATATTTGAATTATAAGGCTTAATACAAATATTTCTACACCTACTCTTTCAAAAAGTAAAATCCCTATTCCTAATAAAATTATTAAAGAGTTTATTAAAAAGCTTGATATAAGCTTAGCTAATGCTTGTGTTTTATAGCTTACAGGAATATATTTTGATACTACAATATTTTCTCCTTCACGGCTTAATGCTGTACTTGCCGCAGAACCGCTAGACATCCCTATCATTATTGAGATAGTTGATGCCCCTATAACTACAAAGCCTACATGCCAATATGGACTGCTAAAAGCATTTGAAAATATTATAAAAATATATATAACTGGAATATAAAAAAGCATTACAACACAGTTTATTAAAAATACTGGTGTTCTAAAAACTACTTTAAACTCCTTCATAATTAAGGCTCTTAAAATTGAAGTTTCTCTTATTATAATCTTTCCCGTTTTCTTTTTTCCTTCTCCATCAGCAGAATCCTTTATACTTTTTAAATACATTTTTTCTGAAACAAAATATAATATTACTGATAAAATTAAAACTATTAAAAAGACTTCTAAAATATTTAATAAACCACCTATGCTTCCATATGAAACTAATGCTAGTGATACAAGCTTAACGTTTATAAATATTAATGAAATAGCTTTAATTAATACAGCTTTTGTCATTACTATATCAGCAGTTTGCTTTCCAATATCATTGCTTTTAAATACTATATTTATAAGAACTATTAATGTGATTAATACTATTGTAAATACAACCTTCACTGCATCTTTATGCTTACTTAAATTTAATAACCTCATTAAAATACTTGAAATTATAAATGCAAAAATCATAGGAATAATTGGATTAAAAATATAGGCACAAAATGCATATACATAAAACATAACTCCTGCATGTGATACTATTCCATAAGTTATAAGAGGCAACGCTATTATTAATGAGTAAATATAAAGATATGCAAGGGTTGAAATAAGTTTACTAAAAACAATCTCACTTCCCTTAAAAGGCAATGGAAGAAACATTTCAGTATCCTCTGCTAAAAAGAAGGTATTTATAACATTAAAAAAACCAATAATTAAAGTTAAAATCCCCCCTGAAACTAAAATAAGTTCTAGAAGAACACTTTCTGCTCCTGTTTTCTTTAAAAATCCATAGCTCCCTCCAACTGCTCCTGCATAAGTTCCAGAAAGCATTAATATTATCACTACAAAAAGTAAATACCTAACCCATGTTGGCATTTGTAATTTCCCTTTTGTCTTCTGCATCTTCATATAATATTTAAGTAATAATAAAACTCTACTCATTTTCAGTCATCTCCAAGAATATTTTTTCTAAAGATTCATCTTCTGCAAATTTCTCTTTAAGCTCTTCTAAAGTTCCAACAAAAATAAGTTTTCCTTTTTTTATTATTCCAACTCTATCACAAACCTTTTCTGCAACCTCTAAAACATGAGTTGAAAAAAGAACTGAATTTCCTTCATCAGCATGCTTTCTCATCATATCCTTTAATATATATGCTGATTTTGGGTCAAGACCTGTTAATGGCTCGTCCAAAATCCAAACTCTAGGGTTATGAACTAAAACACCAATTATAACAATCTTTTGTCTCATTCCATGAGAATAACTACTAATAGTTTCTCCTAAAGCACCTTCCATTTCAAAAGTTTTTGAAAGCTCTTTAATTCTAGCCTCTCTCTCTTTTTTAGGTACACCATAAGCATCTGCCATAAAGTTTACATATTCAATTCCTGTAAACTTTAAAAACATATCTGGACTGTCAGGAACATATCCAAACTCTCTTTTAGCCTCTAAAGGCTTTTTAGTAATATCAAAACCATTTATATCAATATCACCTACACTTATAGAAGTAATCCCCGTTATCATCTTAATGGTAGTAGTTTTCCCTGCACCATTAGGACCTAAAAGCCCAAATATCTCACCATCTTTAATTTCTAAATTCATAACCTCTACAGCATTCTTCTTTCCATACTTTTTAGTTACATCTGTTATTTTAATCATCTATTTCTCCTCTTAGCTCTTCTTAATTTGATGAGTAATTGCATGCTTATTATTTACCTTAGGATTCATTTTACTTTTTGTAATTGTTATTCCTGCAATAAAAATGACTCCTATAACACATAAAATTGCTCCACTCATAAGGAACCCACTTTTAATTTCTTTTTTAGATTGCTTTTTATAGAAATACCATGCAAATAAACAAATAGCCACTCCTATAAAAATGTGTATAATACCTAAATCTGTTGCAAATTTAGTTTTTGCACTACCACTAAGACTTTCTATAATTACTGTTTGTAATACTGTAGTTCCATTTGCAACCATATGAACCAAAATGTCTCCAAAAATTGAACCTGTATACAAATATATAAGAGCTAAAAATACTCCAAGTAAACTTGCATAAATTCCTTGAATTCCATTTCCATGAGCTATACCAAAAGTTACTGAAGAAATAATAATTGCAAATATAATATTACTAGTTCTCTTTTTTATAAAATTAAATAAAATTCCCCTAAATATTATTTCTTCAGCAATTGGTGCCACAACAACAGTCCCTATTATAGAAATTGGCGTTGTCATATTAGAAAACATCTTTGTTACTTCCTGATCTTTAAAAAATGGTGCTGCTAAAAGGCTAGCTATAACACTAACTACTAAAGAACATCCAAGTCCAACAGTAATTACAACCCCAAGCTTTCTTTTATCAAACTTTACTGGCTTTATAATATTCTTAAACTTACTCTTTGTAAAAATCTGAATTATTATAAAAGCACATAAAACTGTAAAAATATCAGCACAAATAGTGATCACACTAATTTGAGTTCCCATAGAAATTGCCACTGCTTTTGTTGTAGCCTTCTCAATCCCCAAATAAGGATTAATATGAAATCCCACCATAGTAGCTATTTGCACAACTGCAAAACAGATATTAAAAAATAAATATACTATAGCAGCAAAGAAAATAGACTTAACATACTTCCACATTTTACTTCCTCCTTCAATTATGTAAATTATATCCTAATCCCTCTTGAAATTCTGTTAATTTTTGGTGAATTTGATTTTAATTAAAAATTTAAAATTAGCAATGAATAACAACTTTTGCGAAAATAACACTTAATATTAACTTTAAAAATATGTCAAATAAAATAACCTAAGCAGAATTAAAACTTTTCTACTTAGGTTATTAATTTAAATCAAAACCTTATACACAATTTTGAAAATATAAATTTAGAGTTCAAGGACTATCTATTTTAACATCTCCCCTTTCTCAACTCCTTAAATTCGCCCAAGCGAATTTTTTCCTTAATTTTTCATTCTTAATTTTTCATTCTTAATTCTCAACTCCACTCTCTCTTCTTCGCTACAAAATGCTCCTTCTACTCCATTTCTATAAATCTCATTAAACTCTTCCTCATTAAGTCCCAAAACTTTTTCTCCATTTGAAAATTCATCAGTTAAAATTAAATTAGAAACTGTTCTATTATCAGTACAAAGACACCCCTTTATTCCATCATTCAATAATTTTTTTATAGGATGATTTTCATAATTTTCTATAGCCTTTGTTTGAACATTACTTTTAGGACACATCTCTAAAACTATATTTTTTTCTTTTACAAGATTATACGCCTTTTCATCTTTCATAATTGCAATACCGTGCCCAATTCTTGTAGCCTTTAATTTTTCTATAGCCTCAATTACATTTATGCTATAGCCTGTTTCTCCTGCATGAATAGTAACATTATATCCATAATCTCTTCCAATTTTAAACTCTTCAACAAAATCATCTACAAAGCCTTCATTTTCAGCACCTGCTAAATCTATAGCAACAACACCTTGCCCTATAAATTCTCTTCCCGCCTCAATAACTGGCATTGCATATTTTTTATCCATATGCCTAAGAATCGAAAGAATTAAATTTCCTTTTATATTGAAGTCCTTTTCTCCTCTCTTTACTCCTTTAATAACACTTTTTATAACCTCTTCTAAAGATAAACCTTTTTCAACATGCAAAATTGGAGCAAATCTTATTTCAATATATTTTATATTCTCCTTAGATGCATCCTCCATAAGTTCATAAGCTATTCTCTCTAGATTCTCTTCTCTTTGCATAAGCTTTAAAGGCAATTCAAACTTTTCTAAATACTGGACAAGGCTTCTACAATCTTCAGAAACCATAAGCATTTCTTCAATATCTACTCTGCTTAATCCTTCTAAATCCATCCCCTCTTTTTCCATTAAATCAATAATCGTATCTACTCTAACACTTCCATCTAAATGACAATGTAACTCTATTTTAGGTAATTCTTTTAAATTCATCCTTCTTCTCCTCTTTAATTAATCATATATATTTCAAACTATTATTTTTTTAATTCACCATTTCTACTAAAAACCATACCCCTCTAAAATTCGTGCACTAATTTTAATTTAAAATAAAAAAAATTCCTGATTACAAAGACAACAAGACAAAATAATCTTATTATCTTTGTAATCAAGAATTTAAGGCTCTTGGTAGAAACTCCCTAACCATATTATAGGGATTATACAAAAAAGTTTTTTTATTTTCTTATTAATATAACACAAATTCCAAAAAAATCAACAACTTTTTTGTTAATAGTTAATAGTTAGAAAAACCCAATTGGCTCTGCCAATTGGGTTTTTCTTTCCTTTTAAAATTTGCTTTGCAAATTTTCTCTTAACTCTTACTTCTTAACTCCTATTGAGCTTCCTCTGCAAATACTTCTCCTGCAGTTTCCATTTCTTTTTCAAATTTAGCTTCAACTTCTGGGCTTAATACTTTTACAAACATTTTTAAGAAGTTAAATAATACTTTGAATACTACATAGCTTGTTATAAATATTTCAACATTTCCAAGGAAAGTAAAGAAATGTCCTAAGTTTGCATATCCAAGTCCTACATAGTAAAATCCTAATTTAAAGCTTGCAAGTGTTCCTATAGCAAGTGGGAATGTAAATGTTGCATGTGTTGGTTTGAATCCTTTTTTGAATTCTTGAATAATATAACTATAAACAACTGGTAATAAAAGTAATCCTGTAATTATTAACCACCATAACATAATTGGATTTGGGTTTTTGTATAAAGTAAGCATTCCTACAACTCCAAGTGGTGCTGGTGAACATATAATTCCAATACTAGGAATTTGATGTTCTGCTATTTTTTCTTCTCTAAATACTATATATAAAACAACTGGTAACAATGCTGTATAGAATATAAATCCAAATAATAACATGAATTTAGCAATTGGTTCTACTCCTACAATTCCTTTACTAGCAATTGAACCTGTAATCATTCCTGTGTAAACAATAAATGCTGTTGGTAATATATTTTTGAAATTTCTTTCTTTTATTCTTAAAACTGTATATAAAATTACTATAAAATAATGCCAAACTACACCAGCTAACCATAAAACTGTACAAACTTTTGGTGCAAATGGATACATAAATGCAACTACTAACCATAAAACCATTGCTAAAGTTGGGTAATAAGTTCCAAGTAAAGGATCTTTCATTTCATTATAAAATTTTCTAGGATTTACAATAAACTTCCCAACCATTAAAACTAGCATGCCTATAGCAAGTGCTACTGCTAATGGTTTTACAAATTCAATTCCTCTTATTTTAAAACTATTACTTAAAGTAATAAATGCTAAACAAGTTCCACTAATCCCAATAGGATAATTTTCTAACTTCTTAATATACTTCATCATATTAATCGCCTCTTCTTTCGTATGTTCTTCTGTATAAACTTTTTCTTTTGTTTCATTCATTGCTGCAACCAATCTCTTCTATGTCTTTATTATATTCTCCTTTTAGATATAAGTAAAATATAATTGTTTTATGTATATAATAACTATTTACCTATGTTTAAAGCCTAACTATCACCCTTTTTATAATTGTCTTTGCTATCCTATCAAAACTATATAATTAGTACAAGTTAACTTTTAAGACTAATAAAAATAGCCATAGTCAACTTTTATTACTGACTATGGCTAAAAAATACTTACTCTAACTTTAATATAGTCTCCTATTGCATGAGGAACACTTAATATAATTTCCAATTCATTTTGAGTAAAACATGATTGTACTTCTGGTAAATATTCCGTTACATTATCAGACTTTTTAAGTAATTCCTCTAAATTTTCTAAATCAAATAAATCTGAAGCATTTACTCCTAATGAAGTACATTTACTTACTAATGCCTCTTTAAATTTTTCAATAAATGCCTTATCTATATTAACAATATCACTAAGTTTTATTATTTTTGCTGATTCTAAATTTATATTTAATGTAGATTCAAATTTACTTGGATATGCACTTGATTCTGCTTTTATATTTCCAAAAAAGAAAATAGATATAGCTTTACTATCTTGATACATAATTTTATAATTCAGTTCTGCTAAATCATATAAACTAGAAATCTTATTTATATATTCTTCAACTACCTTATTAGCTTTTTTCTCTGCAAGTACAGGATATTTAAGTTTTTCATTTTTCTCTACAATATTACTTTCATTTATTGTGTTATCTTTATTATTGCTTTTCAAACTTTCTAACTCAGAATCTTTTTCTTCAGCTTTTTGTATATCCGAATTATTTTTATCATCTTTAACTTCCTCATCTTTAGTTTCTTTTTTATTATCTTTCTCCGCTTCTAATAAAGTACTCTCCTTCTCTGATGTCTTTTCCCCTTTATTAGTGCATCCAATAAAACTAACTGTTGCTAAAGCCATAGTCACACAAAGAAAAACTAACCTTACTTTTTTCATAACCTCCACACCTCCTAAATATCTTTCTTTAATTATTTTTTTATCCTTAAAGTTCAATTATACGGTGTTTATTATTTTCTTTCATAAATAATTTTAGCTAATTTTTTAAAACTAAAATTTAGCCATTAATATAATCAAATATCAATACTCCATTTAAAAAACCTAAAACTGTATTTGCTTTATTTTGGTCATTCCTAACCATAACAGTTACATTAATGGAGTGCCCACCTGCTACAAATACGTCTTTAGCACTATTATTAATATCTTTAAAACCACTAATCATACTCTTATAATCAGCATTACTTCCTCCAAGCGTTTTAGCCCCTAAAATAAAACCATCAAATGGCGTAATATCTATTACTATCATTCCTTCTTGTTCGTACACTTTAATCTTTTCAATTACTTCACCCATTTCACGATTGAGTGTTCTCTCAACCTCTGAACAAAGAATTGCTTTGCTAATCTTAGCACCTTTTTTTGATTTTTCTGTTGAAGATTTAACTACTTTTCCATTTTCATCAACAGTTTTTACAATTTTGCTCTCATCTAAAATAATTTCCTTTTTAGGCTCTTCCTTTGCTTTTTCTGTTTCTGTTTCTGTTTTAGTTATTGACTTATCTACTGTAGTAATTGCTTGCTCCTCAAAAAAACTTCCAACTAATCCTATTCCAATTATTATACCAATAATTATTCCTATTCTTTTTGCTTTCATACTTTCCCCCTTCAATCACCTTCATATGTTAAATTTTAACATATGAAGTATAAAAAGTAATGTGAATTGAAAAAGTAACTTCCTTTAATTCATATTATTTTATCTAACCTTTATAATCTGAAGTTAGTTCTGCAAAGTAATAGACCTAATTACTAAATGATATTTATGTCAAAGTATTGTTTGTCTAATAATTAAACGTAAAAAACTCTAACAATAGAAGCTTGAGTCATAATCCAGTATACTTTGAAATAAATTTATTAGTCTTTTTACTTGTTTTAACAAACAATCATTGTATTATATTTCTACACATTAAAAAAAACACCTCTTCCGACCAAGAATAGTTGTGCTTTTTCATTTGATATATTTTATTTAAGTAAATCAATTCAATAGCCCTAAAACTAAAAAAACGTTCTAAGACCTAGCTTAGTGTTAACACGCTAAGCTTTTCTTATTTGCATCTTTATATAAATACAAATCTCTAAATCTTTACTTATATCATATCAAATTTTTATAAAAAATAAACATAAATATTTTTGGAAAATTTCACATATTTATTTTTCATACAAAATTTTCTTTGAATTCTTTTTCTTCCACAATGATAATGCCTTTCTTGTACAATGATGTATACATCTATAACAATTTATGCATTTTTTATAAGTTATTCTAGGAAATCCTTCCCTATCAGCTTCATATGCTTGAACTGGGCAGTTCTTTATACACTTCGAACACTTTATACACTTATCTTTGTGTAAGTATATTTTAAATGAATACATACTTCCTAACAATTTATTTGGATAATTTAATATACTATATAGTTTTATTCTCTGAATATTTCTATTTAGCTGCTTATCTATCATCTCTATAAATTCTTCTGTATCTTTTCTCAATTTTTCATCTAAATTTTTTTGGTCTAAATACCAATACTTTATAGATGGTGTAAGTAGTACACCATCTACTGCCATACATTTATATCCTTTATTTAGGATAGGTATAATATTTTTATCAATACACTTCTTTCCAAATATTCTTAAAGAATTGGCAGAATATAATCCAAATGTAGTAAAAATATATGCTCCTATCGGCTCTTTAAGTTTTTCTAATTTATCTAAAAATACACTTATCATTTTTGCAGGTGCAGAATGTATTGTTGGAAAGCCAATTGCTAAAGCTTTATAATTTTGAAAGCTAAAACCCTTTGGTAATTCTTCTACAGAATATATATCCACACTATACCTTTCAGAAATATTAGTCTTAATTATTTCTGAAACTCTTTTTGTATTTCCTACACCTGAATAATATAACACTAATATCTTTTCCATCACTACCACCTACAAAACATAGATTCATACTCACCTTTTAAAATAGAGTAATATAATCTACTTATTTACATACTCATTTTATTTTCTTCCCAATTTTTTTAGCTAATCTCCATTTAGGTGCTAAACCATCATCCCCAAAATATTCATCTAGCTCTTTAATCTTATTATTCTCTAGTATAAAAAAAGAAATAGCATGACAAGAAATTTCCTCGTTCCAAATCCTAGTTACTGTAATTACTTTGCTATCAATAACATCAATAGTTTCAACCTCTCCATTCCACTCTCCTGGATACTCACAGTTTGCTATAATATACTCATCTAAATTAAATAGCTCATTTGTACAATGCCATCTAATTTTAGCATCCTCACAAAAATATTTTCTTAACCCCTCTTTTTCTTTTAACACTACTTTTTCCCAAAATCCCTTCATTAACTCATCCATCTAATTACACTCCTTACTCTAATTTATTCTAAATACCTTTCAATGGATTATTCCCTAAAACACGATCCTTTACAGCCAAAACAGTTACAGGTGCCTTTGAATACTTGAAAAATAAAGAATCATGTCCTACACATAACCCTAAGATAACATTTAAATCTGTTTTCCTATCATTTAAATATTCTGCTTGAGCTATTGGATTACACATAGGTACTTCACAATCCTCTATCCCTATTAATTCTCTGTCTACTGCTCCTACCTTGCAAATAATTGCTTCAACCTGTAGGCCATTTTGTCTAAAGATTTTTTCTACCACAGATGCTTCTTTTTGTAATCCAATGCAAAAAGCTAATCCAATATTTTTATATTCACATCTCTTTGCAAAGTCTATAATCTCTACAATCCTTGTCTTTTCACCATAATTCTCCATAACTATCTCTGCCGATATTTGAGCAATTTTATAGTTTTCTTCTTCTAAATAAACTTTCTCAATTTCTTGTCCATCATTTAAACTTGGACAATTCTTAGGTGCTCTTTCTAAATTATTTTTATTGCATGCATGAACATTGCAACTTGAACAAGTATATCTCATCTAACCTCTCCTACTTATATATATTTTTTTAATATGCCTTACAAACTTTCTTTTATCAAATTTAATGTATCTTCCATAGAAATACATTTTGCATATCTATTTGGCCACATATATTCATTGTAATATTTATGACTTTTCTCCCCACTTAAAAACTCATTGTCAACAGTTGAATTAGCATCTATTGGTACTATCATATTAAATCCATGTTCAAATCCACTTTTTACAGTAGCATCAATACATTTATCGGTTTGAAGTCCTACAATAATTATATCTTTCTCATTTCTTTCTCTTAAATATTCTAAAAGACCCGTTTCTTTAAAGGAACTATTTACACTTTTCACAAAAATCTTTTCATTTTCTAAGGCGTCAACTCCCCCCCACTTTAGAAGTGGGAGCTTGCAACTCTACTACACGAAGTGCGAACGCTTATTGTTTAAGCTCCTTCCTCAAACATAGGCTACCATAGGGTGGTTGACAACACCCCTATCTAACTAAGATATACTTAATTAGTTTCCTTTATGGAATTATGATGATGGTACTCTATTCCCATTTGTCTAAGATTTAATGCACCAACCCTATCGTCATTAGACTTATAACTACAAGAAATACAAGTAAATGTATGAGTCTTTTTATCTCTATTATCTTTATGGGTATAGCCGCACTTAGGACATTTTTGGCTTGTGAATTTGGGATTAACATCAATTACTTTAATTCCACTCATTAGTCCTTTATACTCTATAAACTGTCTTAGTTGAGCAAATGCCCAACTCATACGATAATAGCGATAATTATGGTGTATCTTAGTATTTATATTAATATTAGTTAAATCTTCTAAAACAATTAGACTATCTTTTTTAGCAAAACCTATAAGTGCCTTACTAACACAATGATTAACATTGGTTTGATAACGGTTTTCTTTTCCCGAAAGCTTTTTAAGTTTTCTTTTAGCAGATTTTGTTCCTAAAGATTGCAAGTCTTTTCTTTGTTTTAAGAATTTAGCTTTTTTAGAGATTATTTGTTTTCCATTTATAAATAAATGATTATTATTAGAGTCGGTCGCAGTTAATAAAAATCGCATACCTAAATCAACACCAATAACATTAGATATATTATTAGGTTCTTGGATTTCTTTTTTTACAGAAATATGTAAATAAAATTTACCTTTCTTATAAACTAAAGTTCCAGTTCCAAACTCGTAAGAGCCATCAAAATAATGCTCTAATCCTTTTGTTGTGTAAGGTAATTTAATTCTTTTATTAACTGTACCAATACTAATTAATCCATTAGATAAAAATGAATAATCTCTATTATAGGAATATTGTAATTTAGATTTTTTGTATAAGGCTAAAGTGTTTTCTTTATTAGTTTTCATACTTGCATAAGTACCTGCTACTACTGAACAAACGTTACAAGCCATTTGTGATTTTAAATTATAATTTTCTCTAAGTTCTTTATAAACAATATTTTGTAATTTCTTCATAGAAGATAGTAAATTATTGTCATAAGCTACTTTAGAAGTATAATTTAATGCAGATTTAATGCAGTTCATAGTTTCTATAAGTTGTGTTTTTTGTTCTTCATTTGGTAGTAGTTTAACTTTAGCAGTAACAACAAATTCCATTTTACAATTCTCCTTTCATATTTCAGTACATTAATATTATATTACAATTTACTGAAATATATACAAGAGATTAATGGCAATTCCTCCCCCACCTATTAACATTGATTTGGAGGAATCTTTGCCAAATATGTTGAATATTATTTTCTCTAGACTTTTCTATCAAAGCTTCAATATTACTAACAAATCCTTCAAAATTATAAAGCTTCTCATTCACCAATAACTTTTGCGTATCTACAACTAATAAAACCATATTCCCCTCCCAAACCGTTTTACCATATTTTAGCATAAATAGTTTGCTTATTCAAAAAACAGGTTGGTAAAACCAACCTGTCCATAATCTTTCATCCAAAATTCTTTATTTTTCATTATTAATTAGCAATTATCACCTAATTTGCTTTTTTCTTAACAAATCCCATTATTAAAGCTGCTGCTATAGTTCCTACTACTACTGCTACTAAGTAAAGTAATGGATTTCCTTCAACTATTGGGAATACGAAGATTCCTCCATGTGGTGCTGGTAATCCTATTTTGAAGAACATTGAAAGTCCTCCTGCTATTGCTGAACCTACAACACATGCTGGTATTACTCTAATTGGGTCAGCTGCTGCAAATGGTATTGCACCTTCTGTTATAAATGATGCTCCTAAAACATAGTTTGTTTTTCCTGCATTTCTTTCCTCTTGAGTAAATTTGTTTTTAAAGATTGTTGATGCTAATGCTGTTGCAAGTGGTGGAACCATTCCTCCAGCCATAACTGCTGCCATTGGGAAGAAGTTTCCTGATGCAAGCATTGCTACTGCAAATGTGTAAGCTGTTTTGTTTATTGGACCACCCATATCAATAGCCATCATTCCACCTAAGAATACTCCAAGTAACATTAAGTTAGTAGTTCCCATTCCCATTAAGAAACCTTCAACGCTAACCATTATCCAAGCTACTGGTCCTACAACTACTGTAAACATTATTGCTCCAGTGAAGAAGATACCTAGTAATGGGTAAATAAGCATTGGTTTTAATCCATCAAGTGATTGTGGTATAAAGTTAAATATTTTCTTTAATGCTAAGATAATATATCCACCTAAAAATCCTGCAATAAGTCCTCCTAAGAACCCTGCTCCTTGGTTAGCTGCAATAAGTCCTCCTACCATAGCTGGTGCAAATCCTGGTCTGTCTGCAATACTCATTCCTATGAATCCTGCAAGAACTGGAACCATTAGTCCAAAGGCATTTCCTCCACCTATCTCTTTTAACATTGCTGCAAATCTATTAAATTCTATACTTGCAGGGTCTGCTGAATTTATTCCAAACATAAATGATATTGCTATAAGTATTCCTCCACCTATTACAAATGGTAACATGTTAGATACTCCACTCATAAGGTGCTTGTAGAATCCTGTCTTTTCATTTTTATTAGTTTTATTTGAAGAACCATTATCAGTATATACTGGTGCATTTCCTGAAAGTGCTTCATTTATAAGTTCTTCTGGTCTTTTCATAGCTTGTACCACTGGTACAATAACTACTTTTTTACCATTGAATCTAGCCATTTCAACTTGTTTATCAGCTGCTACTATTATTCCATCAGCCTTAGCGATTTCTTCAGCTGTTAATCCATTTTTAACTCCTGTAGAACCATTAGTTTCTACCTTTATATCATAACCTAAAGTTTCTGCTGTCTTCTTTAAAGAATCTGCTGCCATATAAGTATGTGCTATTCCTGTTGGGCAAGCTGTTACTGCTAGTATAAGCTTCTTTGAAGTCTCATCTGCTTTCTTTGTAACTACTTCCTCTGATGGCTTTTCTTCTTCTTTTTCACCATCTTCAAATTTATCTATAACTGCAAGCACCGCGTCTGGTGTCTTACTAGCTAAAAGCTCTTTTTTAAATTCTTCATTCATTAATAATACTGCAAGCTTTGAAAGAGTTTCTAAATGCTCATTATTAGCTCCTTCAGGTGCTGCAATCATAAATATAAGATTAACTGGTGCATCATCTAGTGCTTCAAACTCTATTTCTTTTTCTAAAAGACCCATTGCAAGGGATGCTTTTTTAACTGCTTTAGTTTTAGCATGTGGAATTCCTACTCCATCTCCAATTCCTGTTGATGAACTATTTTCTCTTTTCCATATTTCTTCTTCATAAAGCTTTCTGTCTTCTAGTCTTCCTGCCTTATCTAAAACATCAACCATCTTAGATAATGCGTCTTTTTTATTTTCTACGTTTAAATTTAGGGCTATTGTTTCTTTACTTAGTAAATCTGATATTCTCATCTTTAGTCCTCCATTATCTTATATTTTTTCTATATTTATTTCTTTTAATAACTTTTCTATATCATTCTTAGTACAAAGGTCTAATGAAAAAGCACTTGCACTTCCTGTAGCTATCCCATATTTAAAGCTTTCTAATATATCCCCTGTTTTGCTGAAGGTTCCTACAAATCCTCCAACAAGAGAATCCCCTGCTCCAACTGAGTTTTGTACAACTCCCTTAGGTGCATTTCCTTTAAACACTCCATCTTCACAAATAAGAATTGCGCCTTCTCCACCTCTTGAAATAATTACATTTCTTGCTCCAAGGCTATAAAGTTTTTTTCCATATTCTATAACATCTTCTGTTCCATTTAACTTAATATTAAATATCTCTTCTATTTCCTTATCATTTGGCTTTATTAAGAATGGTTTTCTTTTTAAAGCTTCTAATAAAGCTTGTCCTGAAGTATCAACTACAACACATACATTTTTTTCTTTAAGCATATCTTGAATTTTTAAATATAAATCTTCTGGAAGTGATTTTTGAATGCTTCCTGCAAGTATTAAATAGTCTCCTTCGTTTAAAGCATTTAGTCTATCTAATAAAGCTTGTACATTTTCTTCACTTATATCAGGTCCTGCACCGTTTATTTCACTTTCTTCATCTGATTTTATTTTTACATTTATTCTGTTATCCCCATTAACTTTAATAAAATCAGTTTTTATATTTAACTCTGTAAGGCTTTCTTCAATAAATCTTCCTGTAAATCCGCCTATATAACCAAGTGCTGTATTTTCTATATTTAACTCACTTAAAATTCTTGAAACATTTATTCCCTTTCCCCCTGGGAATTTTATTTCATTAAAACTTCTATTCACTTCACCGATTTTTAAATCTTTAACGTTTACAATGTAGTCAATAGAAGGATTTAGTGTTAATGTATATATCATTATTTAGCCCTCCTTATTTCTGTTAAATCTTTTATTTTTTCTATATCTGCATTTTTATCTGTTATAATAATTCCTTCATTTAATTCTGCAAATTTAACTAATGTGCTTTTATTTAATTTTGAATTGTCTGCTAAAATAAATACCTGTTTTGAAAGCTCCTTTGAAAGCTTCTTTATGCTTGCTTCTTCTCCATCTGGCGTTGTGAAACCAAACTTTTCATCCACTCCGTTAGCTCCTAAAAATGCTTTATCAAAGTTAAACTTTTTTAAGAATTCTAAGGCATCTCCCCCTATAATTGCCTTAGTTTTCATTTTTACTTTTCCGCCTACCATATAGCATGGAATATTATATTTTATAAGCTCCCCTATATGATCTATTCCCGTAGTTATTACAAAAATATTTTTCCCCTTTAGAAAAGGTATCATTTCAAAAGTTGTTGTTCCAGCATCTAAGAAAATTGAATCCCCATCACAAACTTCCTTTGCTGCATACTCTGAAATTTTTCTTTTGTCCCCTATGTTCTTTGATAACTTTTCAGTATAAGATAACTCTTCTTCTTTAGTATCTAGCCTTTTAGCTCCCCCATGAACTCTTATTAAAAGTCCTTCTTTTTCTAAATAAGCTAAATCTCTTCTTATAGTGGATTCAGATGCTTTAGTTTCTTCAAGTATTTCAGAAACTTTTATTAACTCATTATTTTCTAACATTTCTAAAATTGTTAAATGTGTTTTCTTTTTTATCATGAATACCACCCCTTCGTTCATCTTATGTCTTAATTGTAAATGATTAATGACTACTTGTCAATCATTTTCAGTCAAATTCAATCATTTTTTTATTTTCTATGACCGTTTCAGTCATTTCTTTATTTTAAGCAATAAAAAAACACTATAAATATGACTTGATTCAGGTAGATCTTTAACTCACCCTGAATCTTTAGATTAATTTATTTTAAACCTTCCATGATATATGTAGTTTTAATCATAATTTATTTTTCTTTTATTATAAATAGTATATAATGTTATAAGAAAACTATTTGGAGGTTTATTTATGCATAATAGATTAACTAGAGAAAATATAAAACAATTACAAGATGAACTTGATTATAGAATGAGTGTAACGAGAGCTGAAATTGCTAAAGAAAAGCTTGTAGCTGCAGCTCATGGTGATAGATCAGAAAACGCTGAATATAAGGAAGCTTGTGCAAACTATCGTGAAAATGATAATAAAATCCAATATATTATGACAATGCTTGCAACTGCTATCATTATTGAGGATGATGAATTGGATAAATCAACTTTAGGCATTAATAGCAAGGCAAAGATTAAATTTGTTGATGATGACTTTGAAGATGTTGTTACTCTTGTAACTACTATGGATTTAGATCCTGAAAATATGAAAATAAGTATTGAATCTGATTTAGGAAAAGCTTTAGCTGGAAAAAAAGTTGGAGATATTGTTACCGTAGAAGCTCCTGGAGATAATTATACAGTAGAAGTTTTAGAAATTCTTTAAAAGAAGTTTTAAAACTTCTTTTTTTTATTATTTTTAATACCTATCGGTTACTTATTTTTCTTCTTAGGTCTTTTAATGTTATTAGTAAAATTTATTACATACTTATTTTAAAATTTACTTCACTATAAAAAGCAATAAAAGTTTAAACTTCTATTGCTTTTATACATTAAAATATTATTTTTCTTATCTTTTCTACTTTATAAAGCAACATACAAATTCCTAATGATATTATAAAGCTCCCTGTAGATATAATTAAAACTCCAAGTATTGCATTTTCTATTGCTAGAATATTTCCTAAGATTAATACAATCATAAAATGTAGTCCATATATTCCAAAAGTATATTTTGCTATTTTAGTTAAAATTCCTTCCTCTATCTTTATATTACAGAAGAATGTATATAAGCTTATACTTCCAATTAATACTGGTGGATTTAGGCTTGTATGAAAATACATAAATAGTGGATTTCCTAATTCTTTAAAGTATATTGATAATCCACTTCCAACTACTAAAGAAAGGATAAATAAAATCAAAAATGGTGTACTATTCTTAATTTTTATATCCTTTA
>NZ_JBOFRG010000319.1:0-11445 GCF_051650885.1 Clostridium sp. | reverse complement strand
TAGTATAATCTTTAAGTAAAATGTTGGTTTTAAGCATACAAACATTTTATCAGAATCCCTAACTTTTTCGAAGTTAGGGATTTGTTTTTTTGTATAAAAAAGGAACTGTGCACTACTTTTTAGTGCGACAGCCCCTTTTCTACTTACATTTAGCTAATATCATATCTGCTAAGTTATGTGCAAGTTTATCTATTTCTTCTTGGTTTTCTCCTTCAAGCATAACTCTTACTAAAGGCTCTGTTCCTGAAGGTCTTATAAGGACTCTTCCTTTTCCATCCATTAAAGCTTCCATTCTTTCGATTTCTGCTTTTATTTCTTCGTCAGTTAAGTAAATGTTTTTCATTTCATTTGGAACTGTAGCATTTACTAATACTTGTGGAAGTTCTTTCATTATTGAGCAAAGTTCGTTTAATGTTTGATTGCTCTTTTTAACTACTGCTGCAACTTGAAGTGCTGTTACAAGTCCATCTCCTGTAGTGTTATTTTCTAAGAATATTATGTGTCCTGATTGCTCTCCACCTAATGAATATTTTTCTTTAACCATTTCTTCAAGAACATATCTGTCCCCTACTTTAGTTTTTATTGTTTTTATTCCAAGGTTTTTACAAGCAATATCAAGTCCTAAGTTACTCATAACAGTAACTACTAATGTATCATCTTTTAATCTACCAATTTCTTTTAAGTGTTTTGCACAAATTGCTAATATAAAGTCACCATTTATAAGGTTTCCTTTATTATCAACTGCTAGACATCTATCTGCATCTCCATCAAATGCAAATCCCATGTCACATTTCTTTCTTATAACATAATCCATTAACTCTTCTGGATGTGTTGAACCACAGTTTTCATTTATATTTGTTCCATCTGGATTATCATTTATTACGAATACTTCAGCCCCTAAATCTCTAAAAGCTTGAACTGCTACTGCATAAACTGCACCATTTGCACAGTCTAAAGCTACTTTCATTCCATCTAATTTAAAAGGTGTTGTGTTTTTTGCAAATTCTATATAATCTTCTAGTGCTTTTGCTTCAACTCTTCTTCTTCCTATTTGTGAACCAACTGGACTTGGAACTCCTTCAAATCCCCCTTCAATTGTAGCTTGAATTTGGTCTTCTAAATCATCTGATAATTTATATCCATTTCCATTAAAGAATTTAATTCCATTATATTCAACTGGATTGTGTGAAGCTGAAATCATAACTCCTGCATCTGCTCCATATTCTCTTGCTAGATGAGCTACTGCTGGTGTTGGAATTACTCCAAGTATTATAGCTTCTGCTCCTACTGATAAAATCCCTGCAACTAATGCAGCTTCAAGCATATCTCCTGATATTCTTGTATCTTTCCCAACTATTATTTTAGGTTTGTGAGCTCCTTCTGTTAATACATAAGCACCTGCTCTCCCTAAATTATATGCAAGTTCAGCTGTAAGCTCAGAGTTTGCAATTCCTCTTACTCCATCTGTTCCAAATATTCTACTCATTTGACTACCTCTTTCTTAGTTATTTCAAATTATTATACTATATATAGTATATATAGTATCTTATCTTTTGACAATATTTTGCACCTTTATAAATTATTTATTCTTTTTTTGTTTTTCCTCTAACCTGTTTAAAACAATTTTATAACCTTCTGTTCCATAGTTATATGCTCTATTAACACGACTAATTGTTGCTGTACTTGCTCCAGTTTTTTCTATTATTTCTGTGTAAGTATTTTTTTCTTTTAATAATTGTGCAACTTGAATTCTTTGTGCTAAGGATTTAATTTCATTTATTGTTGCTACATCCTCAAAAAATTTATAACACTCTTCAATATCTTTAAGCTCTAAAATTGCATTAAAAAATAAATCCATTTCATCATTTTTAAGCTTTAAATCTAATATACTCATATTTTCTTCCTCCGCCTCTTACTCTTTCTTAATTATACCATTATACTTTTATTCTTCACAACTTTATCTAGCTAAAGAAAATCAAATTTAAAAAGAAGTTTCACTAAATTTAATAAATGTAGCAAAACTTCTTTAAAATCTAAAACTATTTTTTTAGTTTAATATTTTTGAGCTTCTTCTTCTCCATCAAGAACTCTTATAGCTCCTTGTGCTAATGCTAATAATTCATCTTCTCCAGGATAAGCTTTAACTTCACCTATAAATGAAACTCTTTTAGTTATATCTCTTACTACTTCTTCAGAATATGCAATTCCGCCTGTTAATATTATTTTATCAACATTTCCTTCTAAAACTGTAGCCATTTCTCCTATACATTTAGATACTTGATATATAAATGCATCATATATTAACTGTGCCTTTTCATCTCCATCAGCTGCAAGTGCTCTTACATCTCTCATATCGTTAGTATCTAAATATGCAACCATTCCGCCTTTACCTACTATTTTGCTATATACTTCTGATTCAGTATATTCACCTGAGAAACACATTTTTATTAAATCACCAACTGGTACTCCTCCAGCTCTTTCTGGTGAAAATGGTCCATCTCCATCTAAAGCATTATTTACATCTACAACTCTTCCCATTTTGTGAGCTCCAACTGAAACTCCTCCACCCATGTGAGTTACGATAAGATTTAAATTTTCATATCCTTTTCCACTTTCTTTACCAAATCTTTTAGCAACTGCTTTTTGGTTTAAAGCATGAAATTTACTTTTTCTTGGAAGTTCTGGCACTCCTGAAAGTCTAGCTACTTCTTCTAATTCGTCAACAACAACTGGATCTACTATAAATGCTCTAACTCCAACTTCTTTAGCTATTTCATTTGCTAATATTCCACCTAAGTTTGAAGCATGTTGTCCTTGCACTCCATCTTTTAAATCTTTTATTAATTCTTCAGTTACTTCATAAGTTCCACCTGGAATTGGTTTAAGCATTCCACCTCTTCCTACTACTCCACTTAATTCTTTTATATCAAAGTTCTTTTCTTTTAATACATTTAAAATAACTTCTTTTCTAAATCCTAATTGATCAAATATAGTTTCATATTTAGCTATTTCATCAGATGAATGTCTTAATGTTTCTTCTAAAACTTCCTTTTCATTTTCATAAACACCTATTTTTGTAGATGTTGAACCTGGATTGATTATTAATAATTTATATGCCATTTCCTATACCTCCAAATTTATTTATTATTTTAATGATTCCGATACTAATGCTGCTAATGCAATTGAATTTACTTTTGTTTCAAATGAATCTGCTCTTGATGTTAATATAACTGGTGCTGATGTTCCTACTAATAATCCACCATTTCTTGATTTTGATGTATAAGTTAAACATTTGTACATTACATTTGCAGTTTCTATATTAGGTAACATTATAATATCAGCTTTTCCTGCAACTGGTCCTTCTATTCCTTTATGATGTGCAGCTTCTTCTGATAATGCATTGTCTAAAGCTAAAGGTCCGTCTATTATACAACCTTTAATTTGTCCTCTTTCATTCATCTTCGATAATAATGAAGCATCTATTGTTGCTGGCATATTAGGATTTACAACTTCAACTGCACAAACTGGTGCAACCTTTGGCATTTCTAATCCACATGCATGTGCAACTAATACTGAATTTTCTATTATTTGTTTCTTATCTTTTAATTCTGGATATGTGTTAAATGCTGCATCTGTTATATAAAGAAGTCTATCTATTCCCTCAACTTCAAAAACTGCAACGTGAGACATAAGTTTTCCTGTTCTTAGTCCAACCTCTTTATTTAATACACTTCTTAAAAATGTAGCTGTATCAACTAATCCCTTCATTACCATATCAGCTCTTCCACTTGATACAAGTTGAACTGCAAAAAGAGCAGCTTTATTAACATTTGGCTCATGAATAACTTCATAATGAGTTAAGTCCATATCAATTTTATCTGCAATTTCTTTTATTTTCACCTTATCTCCAACTAGAATCGCATCTGCTATTCCTTGTTCTTTAGCTGATTTTACCGCTTCTAATACTGGCTCATCTTGAGCTACCGCTACTGATACCTTTTTTAATTTTACACTTTTAACTTTAGATAATAATTCATCGAAATTTTTACTCATATTCCTGCACCTCTTACTATTTATTTATATAAACTTTATTTTAACTATTTAATCCATTTATGGAATTTTAACTCGTTAATTTTATAACAATATCTAATAACATTGTAACAGAAATTCTTTCCAATAGTTAAATTTTCAGAATATTAAGATAAATTAAATTCACCATTTTTTGAAACTAGGAATAATATAAACTATATTCATTACAAATACAATTAAAAACCTCTTGCCTAAATAATAAAAATAAGACTATGAATTTTTCCATAGTCTTATTTTTATATTTTTTTATATTCCTTCATTACATTTTCTGCTGCTTTTATTCCATCAACTGCTGCTGATATAATTCCACCTGCAAAGCCTGCTCCCTCACCTGTTGGATATAATCCTTCAACAGAAACACTTTGTAATTTCTCATTTCTTAACATTCTAACTGGTGCTGATGTTCTTGTTTCAATTCCTGTTAAAACTGCATCATGTCTTCCATATCCTTTTATTCTTTTATCAAATACCGCTATTCCTTCTTTTATAGTTTCTACAACATATGAAGGTAAACAATTTTTTAGTTCCTTAAATTCATATCCTGGCTCATAACTTGGTATTACTTCCCCAAGCTTAGTTGAATTTTTATCTTCTAAGAAATCTCCTACAAGTTGAATTGGCGCTTTATATCCGCCTCCTCCAAGCTCATATGCAAGTCTTTCATAATGTCTTTGGAAATCCATTCCTGCTAAAGGATGACTTCCTTCAAAATCCTCTGGTCCTACTGTTACAACTAAAGCTGAGTTTGCATTTTCTTTATCTCTTGCATGATAACTCATTCCATTTGATACTAATCTTTTCTCTTCTGAAGCTGCTGCAACAACAACTCCACCTGGACACATACAGAATGAGTAAACACCTCTCTTAAACTTTTCACTTTGATAAACTAATTTATAGTCTGCTGCTTTAAGTCTTTCGTGATTTGCATATTCTCCATATTGAGCCTTATTTATCATATCTTGTGGATGTTCTATTCTAACACCTATCGCAAAAGCTTTTTGTTCCATAAATACTTCTCTTTTATGAAGCATTTCATAAGTATCTCTCGCACTATGTCCTATTGCTAAAATTAAATTTTCACATTCAAGCTCTTTTCCACTAACTACTATCTTTTCAAGTTTTCCCTCTTTATAGATAATATCCTCAAGCTTTGAATTAAAGTGAACTTCTCCACCTAAGCTTTTAATTTCTTCTCTAATATTTTTTACTACAACCTTTAATATATCTGTTCCTATATGTGGTTTTCCTGAATAAATTATTTCTTCTGGTCCACCACTTTTAACTAATTCCTCTAATACATAAGAACATCTTCTATCTTTTATTCTAGTTGTTAGCTTTCCATCTGAAAAAGCACCTGCTCCACCTTCTCCAAATTGTACATTAGAATCTAGATTTAATGTTCCATCAGCCCAAAACTTATCCACAGTTTTGCTTCTCTCATCCACATCTTCTCCTCTTTCAAACACAATTGGTTTATATCCCTTTTGTGCCAATGTTAAAGCTGCAAATATTCCTGCTGGTCCAAACCCTACAACTACAGGTCTAGATTTCATTTCCCTTGTTCCAAATATTAATTCTTCTTCTTTATAGTTATCTAATGTAATACTATTGTCTTTAGCTTTTTTTACTATCTTCTCTTCATTATCACATTCAATTTCTACACAGTAATTAAATTTTATATTATCTTTTTTTCTTGCATCTATACTTTCTTTTAATATTTTAAAACTTTTTATATTTTTTTCTGATATCTTTAGTTTTTTACATGCCTTTCCTTTTAAAAGACTCATATCTTCATCTATAGATAAAGTAACATTATTTACTCTTATCGCCATTTTTATCTCCTATTTCTTATCAATTTTTGCTATTTTTTTATCTGCTTCAGTTTTCACTATTTTCACAGATACATTTGGTATACTTTGTATCGCTATATTTTTATCTACTGTTATTTTAGGTGTTATAGAGAAACTCCCTTCTTCTTTATAACCACTTAAATCTACTGTTGCAGTAAAATCTGAATTACTTAACTCGTTAATAATACTTGTCGGACCATTTACAGTTATAGTAACTGTATTTGAACTACTTTCTAAACTCAATTCATTATTTAATCCTTCATATTTAACTGGAATTTCAAAATTTTTATCTATTACTGTATCAGTTGGTGTTGTTGGCTTTGTTGTTCCATTTACATCTATTGATACTGTAACGCTATTATTTCCATTTGCTATTTTTACTCCTTGTGGAAGTGAAATATTAACTGTCTTTTTTGTATCTTCTTCGATTTTCGATAAATCTATCGGTTCTAAATTCAAACTATTTACTCCACTCAATGCATTTTTATTACCTACTATATACACATATTTTTGTGACAATGAAGCTCCATTTAAGGTTATCCCTTGTGGAAGAGCTCCTGTAAATTGTGGTTCAAGACTTACCTTTTTCCCTTCACTTGTTTGAATTCCAATAGTTCCTTCTTTTTCACTTAACTCTACCCCCTTAATTACTTGCCCATTGGCATTTAAAGGTTCATACTTAAATGTTTTTGTTAAAGGGCCTGCTACATTATCAATATTTCCAACTAATGCAACTTCCTTTACCTCATTTACTAAACTTTCTGGTCCTGTCACATCAACTTTTTGAGATGTAAATTGGACTTTATCCTTATACACATCCTGTGCAAACGTGATATTTACATTTGATACTGAATCAAATGTTTTTGTCTCTAACGCTTCAAGTTTCACTTGAACTACTAAATATCCATTGTTTTTTATGTTAATTTGTTGTGGATAATTTACTATTTGAACTGGAATATTGTTGATACCTTTTTTCAAAGCATATTCTCCTAAGTCTGCTTTTATTATAAAATCATCAGGCTTAACTGAATAAATCTCTTTAGAAGGCCCTTCTAAATTTAAATCTACATTAAATTTTTGATTTGGTGCTAGTGCTAACCCTTGATTTTTTAATGCTTCTGTATTTGTAACTTGAACTGGTACATTTTTAAGGGTATATGTTTTTATAACTGTCTCTACATTTGTTACATATATCCAAAGGCAAAAAGACAGTAGTACACAGACAAGCTTTATTATTAATCTTTCTTTTGTAGATCCCTTATCCATGACTTCACCTTCTCACTTGCTGATTTTCCTGTACTTTTCTTTTCTACAATTAAACTTTTTAATGTTGTTCTAAGCTTATCTTTATCATAATTTCTAGTAAGTCTTCCTCTTATAGCTAATGATATAACTCCTGTTTCTTCAGATACAATAATTACAATCGCATCAGAGTTTTCTGATAAGCCTATCCCTGCTCTATGTCTTGTTCCAAGCTTTTTATTTATACTATTATCCTTTGTTAATGGAAGAACACAGCCTGCCGCGTGAATTCTTTCATTTTTTATTATTGTTGCACCATCATGAAGTGGTGTATTTACTACAAATATATTTTCTAAAAGTGCTGAACTAACTTCTGCATCTATTATAGTACCCGAACCTAAAACTTCTCCAAGTCCTGTATTTTGTTCAATTGCAATTAGTGCACCTGTTTTTGATTCTGCTAAATTTTGAGATGCTGTTACTATCTCATCTATAAATTTCTCTATTGTCTTTTCATCTCTTGGTCTTCCTGTATCGTTAAATGCACTTTGCCCTAAATGCTCTAATGCACGCCTTATTTCTGGTTGAAAAATAATAACTACTGATAGTACTCCGATAGTTAAAGTTTTATTTAAAATAAAATAAAGCATATTCAATCGTAAAATATAACTTATTGGTATCAATGCAACTATAAATAATATTCCTTTTAAAAGTTGCTCTGCTCTTGTTTCTTTAATAAGCATATAGCCTTTATAAAAAATGTATGAAACCACTAGTATATCTATAATTGACCATATTGAAATATTTCTTACTGCGTTTAATGTTCCTAGAAAAAAATCTTGCACTTTTGTCACCCCATTCTTTATCAAGTTAAATTATACACTAAATAGTATTTCCTATGATATAAATGATACTACTTTTTTTTAATTTTTATAATATTTTAAATATAACCTTAATATAATCTTATGAGATTACTTTTTTTAGATTATGAAAAGGAGGGTTCTAAAAATGTCTGATTTCATAAATTTTATAAAGAACATTTGCAAAGAAAACTTTAAAGCACTATCTTTTGCTTCAATAATTATCTTAATACCATTGATTTTGCTTATTGTTACAAAACTTAATCCTAAAAATGCTGATATTCAGCATTTAAATTCAATTGCTTCAGAAGTATATAAAATAAATTCATCACTATCCTCATGTATCAATGAAAATACAGTAAATACTGATAAAGCTAAAGAAATTTTACCATTGATTACAAAAGACTTAGATATTGCTAAACAAAATATTTTAGTAATAAAATCTTCAACTAACAATGAAAAGGTAAAGTCTGCTTTAGATAATAGCATAACTTTAAATATTACTTTAATTAAACAAGGACTATCTATGTATTTATCACCTGATAGTAAAAACCTTGAAAAAAATCTTGAAGAATATAAAAAAACTTTTTCACTTTTTATTGAAAGCTTAAAAACACTTGATGTTTATGGTTTAAACAAAATAACTTCTGATGAGTCTATCTCATTTTTTAAAAATACTTGTAACTACTTTGATACTGTAATTAATCTAAATACATTATCTAGTATAGAAAAATCATCAAATCGTGATTTTCTTTTAAAGCTTTCAAGTATTACCACTAAATTTGACTCAATAGATGAAGACTTAGCTCCTGCACTTGCTGATATAAAACAAACTAACCGTTCCTTAACACCACTTTTAGAAGATTTAGATAAAAAGAAGAATATTTTTTCTAAAATTGAAGAAGAATATTATATGTTATCAATTCCTGAATCAGGTTTTTTAACTTCAAATGCTTTAGAAGTGTGTATTCAAGAATATAAACTTTATTTAAATTCACTTACTGAAGCCGTTAGCCTTGATTTAATTGAAAAGGATGTTGAAACTGCCCAAAAGTTATATGATGAAGCCTTTAAATCATATGCTACTTTTATAGAATCATATACTAATTTTAAGAATGAAATATCCAATTTAAAGAACAAATAGTATATTTTTTTTATTTTGGGCAATAATATATTTTGGACTGGGTTGTAAAAAGGAGGTTTTTTATGAAAAAATTTTTCAGTCTTTTTTTACTAACTATAATCTTTTTAGGAGGTGGCTCACTTTCTGCTTTTGCGGCTGACCTTGAGTCTGTAGAACAGGAAAAAATATCTTCTAAATTTTATAGAAATGAGTCAAAAATTAGCAAAACAGCATTTAATCTTGATTATGAGGAAGCTATTCCATCAAGCGCTGTTGTTCAAAATGGAAACACAAAAAATGAAATAGAAGTTTTTAACCATAATGGTTCACAATTAAAAATAACTAAGGCAGACATTGATTTAATGGCTAAACTAGTTTATGCAGAAAGCCGTGGCGAACCTTTTCAAGGCAAAGTCGCTGTTGCATCTGTTGTATTAAATCGTGTTATGAGTCCACATTTTCCAAATACAATACAAAGTGTAATTTTTCAAAAAAATGCATTTTCTTGTGTTGTTAATGGTCGTTTAGATACCCAGACAAACGAATCTTGTTATGATGCTGTTTATGAGGCAATCCGTGGAAAAGATCCAACTAATGAGGCATTATTCTTTTATAATCCATCTATAGCAACTTGTTCATGGATGAAAGAAACATCAAAAAAAGATTCTAAAGTTATTGGAAACCATACATTTTTTAAGCAATAACTTTAAATTAGTGCAGTAAATAAAATACTGCACTTTTTTTAATTTAAAAAGCTAGCGGTAAAACCACTAGCTTAAAAAATCTAATTCTAAATTATAAGTTTAAATTTATAACTGTTGCTTTTACTCTCGACATTGCTTCAATAGAATATCTAATTCCTTGAATTCCCATACCTGATGATTTAACTCCTAAGAATGGGAAGTGATCTGGCCCTCTTTCAGTTTTATTGTTCACTTGAACAGTTCCAACTTCTAGTTTGTTTGCTACATAAAATGCTTTATTTATATCTTGTGTAAATACTGATGATTGAAGACCATATTCTGATTCATTAGCAATTCTTATTGCTTCATCAACATTTTTAACTCTTATAATAGGAAGCACTGGTCCAAAAGGCTCTTCCCATGCAATTCTCATTTCTTCAGTTACATTATCAAAAAGAGTTGGTGTAATCATATTTCCAATTCTTTCACCACCACATAAAAGTGTTGCACCTTTATCAATTGCATCTTTAATTAATCCTTCAACAAAATCTGCTGCCTTTGTATCAATTAAAGGTCCTACAGTAAAGTCTCCTTCTAAAGGATTTCCATAAGTAACACCTTTCATGTATTCAACTACTTTTTCTACTAATGCATCACTTACATAATCTTGAACTAAAACTCTTTTAACAGCTGTACATCTTTGTCCTGAATATGAAAATGCTCCTGCTACAATGTTTTTAGCTGCAAGTTCAACATCTGCATCTCTTAAAACTATTGCTGCATCTTTTCCACCAAGTTCCATTAAAACTGGTTTCATCTCTGTTATTTTAGAAATTCTTCTTCCAATTTCACTACTTCCTGTAAAGTTTACAAAATCAATATCCTTATGTGTTACAACATAATCTCCAATTTCACTTCCTCTACCTGTAATAGTATTTATAAGTCCACTTGGAATTCCAGCCTCATTAAATGCTTTTGCTAAATACATTCCTGAAATAGCTCCTTGCGTTGCTGGCTTAAATACTACTGAATTTCCAGCCATTAAAGCTGGTGCTATTTTAGAAGCTGCTAAGTTAACTGGGTAGTTAAATGGTGATATTGCTAAAACCACTCCTAAGGCTTCTCTTGTTACAATTGAAATTTTATCATTTTTAAATCCTGGGAATGAATCTCCTGGTAATGATTCACCTTTTATATTTTCTGCTGCATCTGCTGTAAATCTTATAAAGTCAGCTGTTCTCTTTATTTCTGACATAGCACTTTTATTATCTTTTGCTATTTCAAGAACCATAACCTTAGCCATCTCTTCTATTCTTTCTTCTAAAAGGTCTGCTACATTATGAAGCATTTTCGCTTTTTCATTTGTAGGTACTCCAGCCCATTCTTTTTGTGCCTTTTTCGCCACTCTTATAGCTTCATCAACTTCTTCTGTGCTCATAGCATGAACCGATCCAACTAGCTCACCATTTATTGGTGATTTTATATCTATTAAATTTTCTTTGCTTATAATCCATTCTCCATCTAAAAGGTTTCCATAAACCTTTTCATCAGTACAAAACATCTCTACACCTCCGACATTAATTATTATTTAATTATTA
>NZ_JBOFRG010000318.1:0-25709 GCF_051650885.1 Clostridium sp. | reverse complement strand
AAACTACCTTCCGTAGCTTCCATACCATCTAAATTTGAAAACATTCCATCTATAGACCAAGCCTCTTTACTGTCTCTTTTATCATAAATATACGTATAAACACCTTTTACATTTTTTATATTGTTTACTTTATCAAAGGTTTCCTTTGATACATTGTAATAATTTTTTCCATGCGGTGCTTTCATAATATCATCAAAGCTAAAATTCTCTATTTCTTCTTTCATTATAAAATTAAATGTAAGAAGTCCTTGAAGTGCTTCCCCATAATTATTCAATTTAAAAGGCTTAGAATCTATTACCACTAAATATTCTTTATTATAATTATTTAAATCCTTCCCCTTTGTATCAAACAACATATATTTCATATCACTAATTACTTCTGTCTGATGATTCATATAATTAGATGTAACTTGTTCCGTGGGCATAACCTGTAGAAAATATAATCTTATTGATAACATCAAAAATATTATTATAAAAAATATCCTTATATACTTTGCCCTTGTTTTTAAACTTCTCAAAAAAAACACCTCCATTGGTAATTATAACCAATGGAGGTTTTTTTATTCTTATCTTTGTAAGGTATCCTTAACTTTTGAAACCAATATATCTATCGCTACTTTATTGTGTCCACCTTCTGGAACAATTATATCTGCATATCTCTTTGTTGGCTCTGTAAACTGCATGTGCATTGGTCTAACAATATCTAAGTATTGATCAACAACTGAGTCAACTGTTCTTCCTCTTTCTTCTATATCTCTTTGAAGTCTTCTTAATATTCTTATATCAGCATCAGTATCTACATATACTTTTATGTCTAAAAGATCTCTTATTCTTTCATCTTCTAATATAAGTATTCCTTCAACTATTATTATTTCTTTTGGATTAACTAAAACTGTTTCTTCTACTCTATTATGTATAGTAAAATCATAAATTGGCTTTTGTATAGCTTCACCATCTATTAAAGATTTTAAATGTGAAATTAAAAGCTCATTATCAAATGCTCTTGGATGATCGTAGTTAGTTTTAGTTCTTTCCTCCATAGTTAAATGATTTTGACTTTTGTAATATGCATCTTGTTGAATCATTGCTATACAATCTTCACTAAAGCTATTAAATATAGCATCTGCAATTGTACTCTTTCCTGATCCTGTTCCACCAGTTATTCCTATTAATATTGGTCTGTTCATTAGTTATCCTCCTTATTTTAAAAACTAATTATAATTTAGTCTCTATCTCTATGTTATTTTTAGCTTTTATTAACATATCATTTTTTTGTAATGGCGTATCCACCTTTACTGAAAACATCATATGTGCTCTATTAGCAACATCTGTTTTAACCTTTTTATCTAAGTCAAACATTTCTGTTAATGTAACATTAAAGTTATCTGTATAAGCTCTTAAGATATCTACCTTGTCGCCTTCAAACACTCTGTTCTTTTGCATTATAGTAGCTACTTTAGTCTCTTCATCATATTCTTTAACTATTCCTACTATATCATAATCTCTTATATATGAGCTTTCATCATAATTTTGCTCTCCCATTTTTCCAAAATAGAATCCTGAGTGATATGGTCTATGACTAACCTTTAAAAGAATATCCATCCATTCTTGCTTGAATCTATATCCTTCTGGATTTTCAAAGTAACTATCAATAGCTTCTCTATATGCTTTTACAACAGATGCTACATAAAACTCACTTTTCATTCTTCCTTCAATTTTAAAGGAATCTATTCCACTTTGTATAAGCTCTGGAATATGCTTTATCATACAAAGGTCTTTTGCATTCATTATATATGTTCCTTGGTCATCTTCAAGAACTGGATAATATTCATTTGGTCTTGTTTCTTCTACTAAGTAATATTTGTATCTACAAATATTTGCACAAGTTCCTTTATTAGCATCTCTACCTATTAGATAGTTTGATATTAAACATCTTCCTGAATAAGCCATACACATAGAACCATGTATAAATGTTTCTATCTCACATTTTGCTGGTAAATGTTCTTTAAATCCTTTAATTTCATTTAAAGTCATTTCTCTTGCTAAAACTATTCTAGTACATCCTTGGTCATACCAAAACTTTGCAGTTCTCCAGTTTACAACATTTGCTTGAGTACTTACATGTACCTCAAGGTCTGGTGCAACTTCTCTTGCTATTGCAATAATCCCTGGATCTCCAACAATAATTGCATCTATTCCTGCTTTTTCTATACTTTTTATATATTCTTCAATTCCGTTAAAATCAAAATTACGTGGGAATACATTCATAACTAAGTAGATTTTTCTACCTCTATCATGACAGTATTTTACTCCCTCTTCCATTTCTTCATTTGTAAAATTTCCAGCAAAAGCTCTTAAGTTAAGTTTGCTTCCACCTATATATACAGCATCTGCTCCAAAATCTATTGCTATTTTAAGCTTCTCAAGATTTCCAGCTGGTGCTAAAACTTCTGGTTTTTTCATAAAACTACCTCCTTCTTGTTATTGCAATTCCATCTCCCATAGGTAATACTGATGTTACTAAAGTCTCATCATTATTAACCATTTCTAAGTAAGATCTCATTCTCTTAACAATTGTTATTTTTCTTCTCTTAACTAATTCTTGTGATGGAACCATTCCTCTAAATAATACATTATCCGCTATAATGATTCCATCATTTTTTAAAAGTCTTAAACAGTGAGGTAAAAAATGATTATAATGTCCTTTTCCTGCATCCATAAATATTAAATCAAATTCTTCATCTAAATTCTCTAGTATTTCTAGACAATCCCCTTCTAGAATCTGAATTTTATCTGATAATTTTAGCCTTTCAATATTTTTCTTGGCTAAAATAACCATTTCTTCACTTCTTTCAATTGTTTTAATTTCTGGCTCTGTTTTTGAAGCTTCGTACATTAATGTTGCAGAGTATCCTATAGCAGTTCCAAGTTCTAATATTTTAAGAGGCTTTTTCATTCCCACCATAAATTCTAAAAATTTAGCTGTTTCTTTTTGAACTATAGGCACACCATTTTCTTTTGCAAAGTCTTCAAGTTCCTTTGTCATTCCAGTGCTCTCACCTATTAAACCTCTTAAATACTCTTCCATATAATCATAAGTTATTCCGCTCATATATACCTCCAAAATTTGTTAATTATTTATTTTCTTTATTGTATATTTCTTTCTGTTTTAAGAATTCTTGATAAGAATTTGTAAAGAAATGTTCATTTGGTCCGTTTAAAATGTAATATAAATAATTTGTATTAGCTGGTGCCATAGCAGCTTCTAGTGCTTCTATGCCTGGGTTACATATAGGTCCTATTGGTAATCCTTTATACTTATATGTATTGTATGGTGAGTCTATTTTTAAATCTTTATAATAAACTTTATCCACATGTTTACCCATTGCATAAATAACTGTTGCATCCATTTGTAATGGCATATTAGCTTTTATTCTGTTATCTATTACAGATGAAACATTCTTCATATCTTTAAGTGTTTTAGCTTCCCCTTGAATTACTGAAGCTTTAGTAACTACTCCATCAATTTGATCTTCTTTAAGTGTAACACCAGTTGCCTTCTCAGCTTTTTTTAAACTTATTTGGAACGTATTTAACATTGTTTTTATTACGTTATCTGGTGTTTCCCCTCTATTGAACTCATATGTGTCTGGGAATAAGTATCCCTCTAATGCATATCTTCTTCCTTTTACATTTTTCACATAAGATGGAAGTGGATATTTTTCTAAGGCACTTATAAATTGTTCTTTTGAGAATAATCCAAGATTTTGGAATGTATCCGCTATTTTATCAACTGTATACCCTTCTGGTATTACAACTTTGATAGTATCTTGTGTATTTAAAATATTTATAAACTGATCTAAAGTTACATCATTTTTTATAGTATATTCTCCTGGTGTAATTTTAGGCGTTATTCCCATAACCTTTACATATGCCTTTACAACAGTTTCATTCTTCATTAGTCCTGAATTTCTTAAATCATCTAAGACACTGTAAAAACCTTCTCCACCTTTAATAGTTATGTTAACATTCCCATTAGATGTAAATGGTTTTTTAATTACTGAATATGCATATCCACCTACTCCTGCAATTATTAATATAACAATTATGACAATTCCTATTATTATCTTTTTCAAGTGCTTTTTTAAGTATTCCATAAAAACCCCCTGTATATAAAAGTAAATAGCCTAGTATTAGGCTATTTACTATATTATAATACTTTCTACAAAGTTTATAAAGTTTATTTTAAACTACTTGCTTCTATTTAATCTCTTTCTTTGGTTAGGGTCAAGAATTGATTTTCTCATTCTTATAGTTTGTGGAGTAACCTCAACTAATTCATCACTATTAATGAATTCTAAAGCTTGCTCTAAAGTCATTTCGATTGGTGGTACTAATTTTAAAGCATCATCAGCTCCTGATGATCTTGTATTAGTAAGTTTTTTACCTTTACATACGTTTATGTCTAAGTCGTCTGCTCTTCCACAAACACCAACGATCATACCTTGATATACTGGAACTCCTGCTCCTATAAATAATGATCCTCTTTCTTGTGCATTGAATAATCCGTATGCTATAGAATCACCTTGTTCAAATGATACGATTGATCCTCTACTTCTTCCTGGGATTTCTCCTTTGTAAGGTGCATATCCATGGAATACGTGGTTCATGATTCCATTACCTTTAGTATCAGTCATGAATTCGTTTCTGAATCCGATAAGTCCTCTAGCTGGGATTACGAATTCTAATCTTGTATATCCGTTAACAGCTGATGTCATATTAACCATTTCACCTTTTCTTGGTCCCATTTTTTCCATTACAGGTCCCATGAACTCTTCAGGTACATCAATAGTTAAGTATTCCATAGGCTCTACTTTTTTACCATTCTCTTCTTTGAAGATAACGTTAGCTTTTGATACTTGTAATTCATATCCTTCTCTTCTCATAGTTTCTATAAGAACTGATAAGTGTAATTCTCCTCTTCCTGATACTTCGAAACAGTCTGGAGTTATTTCTCTTACTCTTAAACTTACGTTAGTTTCAAGTTCTTTCATTAATCTGTCTCTTAAGTGTCTTGAAGTTATGAAGTCTCCTTCTTGACCTGCATATGGTGAATCATTAACCATAAAGTTCATGCTTAATGTTGGCTCATCAATTTCAACAAATGGAAGTGCTTCTGGTTCTTGAGTATCTGCAATAGTTTCTCCGATGTTTGAATCTAAAACACCAGCTAAAGCAACGATATCTCCCATTCCAGCTTCTTCTGTTTCAACTCTCTTTAATCCGTCATATACGAATAATGCACTTACTCTGTAGTTTGAGCTAGTTCCATCTTTTCTTAAAAGAGTAACTTGTTGGTTTTTCTTAACCATTCCTCTGTGAATTCTTCCAAGAGAAATTCTTCCAACATATTCATTTGAATCTAATGTTGTAACTAACATTTGAAGTGGAGCATCCATATATCCTTCTGGACAATCAACTTTAGCTAAGATAGTTTCAAATAAAGGAATCATATCTTCATTTGTATCTTCTACTTCGTATCTTGCAAATCCATTTCTTGCTGATGCATATATGATTGAGAAATCTAATTGCTCATCATTAGCACCTAATTCTAAGAATAATTCAAATACTTCATCAATAACAGCCTCTGGTCTAGCATCTGGCTTGTCAATTTTGTTTATAACAACTATTGGTTTAAGTCCTAATTCTAAAGCTTTCTTTAAAACGAACTTAGTTTGTGGCATTGGCCCTTCATATGAGTCAACAACTAATAGTACTGAGTCTACCATTTTAAGTACACGCTCAACTTCTCCACCGAAATCTGCGTGTCCTGGAGTATCAACTATGTTTATTTTTACATCTTTATATTTGATTGATGTGTTCTTTGAAAGGATTGTAATCCCTCTTTCTTTTTCTAAGTCATTTGAGTCCATTACTCTTTCTTCAATTTTTTCATTTTCTCTAAATGTATGACTTTGTTTAAGTAATGCATCAACTAATGTAGTTTTACCATGGTCAACGTGCGCAATAATCGCGATATTTCTTATATCTTCTCTTTTAATTAGTTCCATTTTTTATTCCTCCATTTTTTAGCTTTACTCATTCTGTAAAAAATATATGTAAACCTATAACTTTTTTTTTCAAAAAGAAAATTGGATACACTCGTACCCAATTTCTCACACTACTTTATATTCTAATATGGACTTAACGAAAAGTCAATATAAATACATTTCTAAATTAAACTTTAATTCTCTATATTTCCATAATTATAGGTAAAATCATAGGTTTTCTCTTAGTTTTTTCATATAAATAATTTCTAAGTTCGTCTCTTATTTTACCTTTTATTGTAGACCAGTCAGTAATTCTGTTTTCTTCACAGCCAGCTAAAACATTTTTAACAATATCTCTTGCTTCATCCATTAAGCCTTCTGACTCACGAACATAAACAAATCCTCTTGATATAATATCTGGTCCTGCAATAACAGATGCACTTTCTCTGTCTAATGTAACTACAACTGTTAAAATACCATCTTGTGAAAGATGTTTTCTATCTCTTAAAACAATATGTCCTACATCTCCAACTCCTAATCCATCAACTAAAATTTGTCCTGATGTAACCATTCCATTCTTTCTTATAGAATTTCTTGTTACTTCAATAACTCCTCCTGTTTCTGGTATTACAAAGTTTCTTTCATTTAATCCAACTTTAACTGCAAGCTCTGCATGTTGTTTTAAATGTCTATATTCACCATGTACAGGTATAAAGAATTTAGGTCTTATTATAGTTTGCATAAGCTTTAATTCTTCTTGACAAGCATGCCCTGATACGTGAACATCTTTTTCTGCTCCATAAATAACTTCAGCACCTTTTTTAGATAAAAGATTTATTACTTTTGAAACATGTTTTTCATTTCCTGGTATTGGTGTAGCTGAAAGAATTACTGTATCACCTTCAACAATAGTTATCTTTCTGTGCTCACCTGCTGCCATTCTTGAAAGTGCAGCCATTGGTTCCCCTTGGCTTCCTGTTGTTATAATAACAACCTCTTCATTTTTGTATTTTGCAGTTTGGTCAATAGTTATTAGAGTCCCCTCACTTACGTTAAGATATCCAAGTTCTACTGCTACTTGAAGTATATTTTCCATACTTCTTCCTGAAACTGCTACCTTTTTGCCATACATTTCTGCTGCATTAATTATTTGTTGAACACGATGAATATTTGATGCAAATGTTGCAACTATTATTCTTCCTTTTGCTTTTACAAATAATCTTTGAAGAGTTTCACCAACTATGCTTTCTGATTTAGTATATCCTGGTTTACCAACATTTGTTGAATCAGCCATCATAACTAAAACACCTTTTCTTCCAAGTTCTGCAAGTCTTGCAAAATCTGTTCTTCCTCCATCTATTGGTGTATGGTCAATTTTAAAATCTCCTGTGTGTAGTACAACTCCAAGTGGTGTGTGTACTGCAATCGCTACTGAATCCGCGATAGAGTGAGTTGTTTTTATAAACTCAACTGTTACACTCTCTAACTTCACTTTATCTCTTGGTTTTACTACGTTTAACTCAGTTGTTGCTAATAATCCGTGCTCTCTAAGTTTTGTTTCTACTATTCCAAGAGTTAATTTTGTTCCATATATAGGTACATTAAGTTGCTTTAAGAAATATGGTAATGCTCCTATATGGTCTTCATGTCCGTGAGTTAAGAATATCCCTCTAACCTTTTCTTTATTTTTCATTAGATATGATATATCTGGAATTACTATATCAACTCCGTACATATCTACATCAGGAAATTTAAGTCCACAGTCTACGATAACTATATCTTCTTTGTACTCGATAACTGCAATATTTTTCCCAATTTCATCTATTCCACCTAAAGGAATAATCTTAACCTTAGCTCTTTCTGTTTTCATACTTCCCCTCCTTTTTTATTCTTTAGTTAAATTTCATTCTTACCCTAAGAATAATGTTTAACTATTTTTCTTTTGACATTCAATACAAGTCCCATAGAATTTTAAACTATGATCCTTGATTTTAAATTTATATTTATTCTCAACTCGTTCCTCAAGTTGATCTAATAAATCTTCTTCAACCTCAAATACTTTGTTACATTCATTGCATATTAAATGATGGTGTCTATGTTCTTCATCATCATGAACAATTTCATATCTGCTACATCCATCACTTAAATCTAATCTTGATAAAAGGCTTATATCTTCTAATAAGATTACTGTTCTATAGACAGTTGCAAGTCCTATCTCTGGGCAATCTTTTTTCACTTCATCATAAATTTCTTCAGCAGTCATATGCTTTCCTTCATTTTTAATGATAGTATCTACGATTGCTCTTCTTTGAGGCGTTAATTTATAACCTTTTTGCTTTAAGCTTTCCTTTAATTCTTGCATATCAACTGAAACACTATTTCTCATACAAACACCTCACTTATACTTATACTTTTATTCTTCTTCGTCTTGCATAAGTAAGCTATATGCTTCTTCCACCATAGCAAATTCAGCATCATTTTCAATAGTAACTAATTCTTCGTTACCATCTTCATCTTTTAATACTTTAAATACTACTGCTTCTTCTTCTCCATCTTTAATTGCAATAACATATTCTGAGTTTATGTCATCTACTTTTAAAAATGTAACTACCTCTAATCTTTCTTCATTTCCATTTTCGTCAATTACTTCTATGAATTGTACATCATTTTGCATTTTAATTTCTCCTTTTTTTCTTATATTTTATATCATATTGTTAATTAAAGTTTTCTCATAATTATTTAGATATTCTGTCTAAATAGCCTTGTAAAATATACGTTGCTGCAACCTTATCAACAATTTTTTTCCTTTTACTTCTTGAAAGATCCGCCTCAAGCATTGCTCTATGTGCTGCAACTGTTGTTAATCTTTCATCCCAATATATTATTTCTAATCCTATCTCTTGTTCTAATAGGGCAGAAAATTCTTTTATTTTTTCTCCTGCAAAACCTATTGATCCATCCATATTTTTAGGAAGTCCAACTACTATCTTTTCTACAGTATATTCATCACAAATCTTTTTAACCTCTAAAACATCTTGTGCACGTTTAACTCTTCTTATTGTTGTTATCCCTTGTGCGGTAAATCCTAAAGGATCTGAAATTGCAACTCCTACTGTTTTTTGGCCGATATCTAAACCTAATATTCTCATATTGCCTCCCTAATTTCTAAAAAATAAAAGTGCCCACAATAGGGCACTTTTTTATTTTATCTCTAAATAAGATTTTATAACTTCTTCAAGAATTTCATCTCTCTCAAGTTTTCTTACTAAAGCTCTTGCTCCATTGTAATTTGTAATGTAAGTAGGGTCTCCTGATATCAGATATCCAACAAGCTGATTTATAGGATTATACCCTTTTTCATGAAGTGAGTTATACACTTCGCTTAAAATTGCTTTTGTTAATGCTTCTTTATTTTTTAATAAATCGAATTGCATTGTGTTATCTAAATTATTACTCATATTAACCGCTGCTTTTTTCGCAGCTCCACCCCCTCACTTATATTAAGGTTTCTTGTTATACTCTTTTGTAGTATTAACATTTATTCTTTTAATATACTTCTTACTTATAATTTAATTATAACCTATATCTTTTTAAAAGTACACTACTTTACTAAACTTTGAATTACTTCATATGCTTTTTCTATTGCCTCATTTATTTTTTCTGGATTTTTTCCACCTGCTTGCGCCATGTCCGGTCTTCCACCACCGCCACCGCCTACAACAGTTGCTACTTCTTTAATTATTTTTCCACAATGTACTCCATTTCCTAAAACATCTTTTGTTGACATCCCTATAAGATTAACTTTCCCACTTGCTTTACTTAATAAAACAACTACTCCTGAACCAATCTTATTTCTTATTTTATCCCCCAAATCTCTTAATGCATTTCCATCAACTTCATCTAATGCATATACAATTGTTTTAACTCCATTTATTTCTTTCATAGAGTTTAAAATTTCATCTTCTGCACCAGCTGTTAATTTTGATTTAAGTTCTGAAATTTCTTTATCTTTTTCTTTTACTTCAGATGCTTGCCCTTGAATTTTCACTAAAATATCTTTTTCATTACATTTTAATGCAGAACATGCTTCTTTTAAAGTTTTCTCTTTGTTTTCCATATGCTCTATAGCTTTAAACCCTGTTACTGCTTCAATTCTTCTCATTCCTGCTGCAACACCTGATTCACTAACTATTTTAAATAATCCAATTTCTCCTGAATTACATACATGAGTTCCACCACATAATTCCATTGAATAATCTCCAACTTGAACAACTCTAACTTTATCTCCATATTTGTCATCAAATAAAGCCATTGCACCTTTAGTTTTAGCTTCATCCATTGTCATCTCATTTGTATCTACTGAGAATACATTCATTATTTTTTCATTTACTAAAGTTTCAACTTTTTGAATTTCTTCAAAGCTTAATCCTTGGAAATGTGTAAAGTCAAATCTTAATCTTTCATCATCAACATATGATCCTGCTTGGTTAACATGTTCTCCTAAAACAACTTTTAATGCTTTGTGTAACATATGTGTTGCTGTATGGTTTTTACAGATATTTTTTCTTCTTAATAAATCTACCTTTAATGTAGCAGCATCAGAAACCTTAACTTCACCTTCTAATACTTTAACATAATGGATTACTTTTCCACCTACATTGTTTTTAGTATCATAAACTGCTAATTTAAAGTTTTCACCTTCTATAGTTCCTTTATCTCCAACTTGACCACCCATCTCTGCATAGAAAGTTGTTTTATCAGTAACTACAAAACCTTTTTCACCTTGGACTAAGCTTTCTCTAACTTCTTCATCAGTTCCTAAGAAAAGAATTTTTCCTTCAATTTCAGTTTTAATATATCCATCAAATTCAGTTTCAATATCTCCAGGTACACTGTTTATTGGTGAATTTTCTCCACCCATGTAAGTGAATTCTCCTCTAGCACTTCTAGCTCTTTCTCTTTGCATATTCATTTCTTTATCAAATGCATCTTTATCTATAGTCATAGATTTTTCTTCTAAAATCTCTTCTGTTAATTCATAAGGGAATCCAAAAGTATCATAAAGTTTAAATGCTTTTTCTCCACTTAAAACAGTTTCTTTAGCTTCTACCATTTCAGCAATATATCCATTTAAGATTCCCATTCCTGAGTCAATAGTTTCATTAAATCTTTCTTCTTCAAGAGTTATTATCTTTTTAATGTAATCATTCTTTGAAATTAATTCATCATATTCAACACCATAATTATCTACTACAGATTGAACCACTTCATTTAAGAATATTCCTTTTATTCCTAATACTCTTCCATGTCTAGCAGCTCTTCTAAGAAGTCTTCTTAAAACATATCCTCTACCTTCATTGCTTGGTTGTACTCCATCGCAAATCATCATAGTAACACTTTTAACATGGTCAGTAATTATTCTTAAAGATATATCCTTTGAATTATCTTCTCCATATTTAACACCAGATAATTTTGATACTGTTCCTAATATATTTTTAACTGTATCAATTTCAAATATATTATCTACACCTTGCATAATTGTTGCAATTCTTTCAAGCCCCATTCCTGTATCGATGTTTGGATTAGCTAATCTTTCATAGTTTCCTTTTCCATCTCCATCAAATTGAGTGAAAACTAAGTTCCAAAATTCTATTATTCTATCATTATCACTTTCTTGTACAAACTCCTCAGCTGAAGTTACTACTCCATTTTCTGGCTTTTTATCAAAGTGAATTTCTGTACATGGTCCACAAGGTCCTGCACCATGCTCCCAGAAGTTATCTTCTTTTCCAAGTCTAAAGATTCTACTCTCATCTATATCAGTAGATTTTTTCCAAATTTCAAAAGCTTCATCATCTTCTAAATAGATAGTTACATATAATCTATCTTTTGGAATTTCTAATTCTTTTGTTATAAACTCCCATGCCCATGGAATAATTTCTTCTTTAAAGTAATCTCCAAAAGAAAAGTTTCCAAGCATTTCAAAGAAAGTTCCATGTCTTGATGTTTTTCCTACATTCTCAATATCACCTGTTCTAATACATTTTTGACATGTAGTTATTCTTTTTCTTGGTGGCTCTTGAAGCCCTGTAAAATATGGCTTTAAAGGTGCCATACCTGCATTTATTAATAAAAGACTTTTATCATTCTTTGGTACAAGTGAAAAACTTTTTAGTCTTAAATGCCCCTTGCTTTCAAAAAATTTTAAATATGCTTCTCTTAAATCATTAGTTCCTGTAAATTTCATTTTCTTACCTCCATTAAACTTTCCAGTATATTAAAAAAGTTTCCGTCACTTGCATTATACAAGGGACGAAAACATAAATTTCCGCGGTACCACCCTATTTATGTAGTTTAAAACTACATCACTTAAAAAATAGACTCCTAGGTAGCTTCAATTTATCTAAATTAAAAGTTTTCACCAACCACTTTCTCTCTAAAAATTTAGCTTTAAATTTACTCATCCTAATCTTTGCCTAAAATATTAACAACTAACAAAATTATATTTTATATATTTTCTTCTGTCAATATTCATCTTTTTATTTTAAAAAATATAATAATTAATATCCTCATATAAAACCTTTATAATAACTGCTATTGGTATTATAAATATCATACCTACTACCCCACCTAACTTTTCTCCAATTATAAGCAATAAAATTATTAGCATTGGATGAAAATCAGTACTATCTGCCGTTATCTTAGGTGCTATTAAATTTCCTTCTATTTGTTGTATCACAAATATCCCAACTATAGTCCAAATAGCCAAATTAGGTGATTCTATAAAAGCTACAAAAACTGCTGGAATTGCTCCAAACAAAACTCCAAAGTAAGGAACAATATTAAACACCCCATTGATAAGTGCTAAAATAAATGCAAACTTTAATCCTACTGCTCCAAAGAAAGTAAATGAAAGAACCGTGGTTATAAGACATAAAACCAACTGGCTTACTACATATCTTTGTAGTAAAACATTAATATCTTTAGATATTTTTCTTAAAAGTTCTCTTTTATTAATAGGAATAATCATATAAAAAGTATTGCTTATTTTTTCTCCATCACTTAAAAAATAATAAGCTATTATAGGTACTATAATGTATGAAATTATATTTTTAGATATTTCAATAACACAATCTAAGCTTTTATATGAAAGTGCTACCAAAAATGCCCATACCTTATTACTCATCTCCTCATATACTGTTGTTACAACTGAGTTATTAGTTAATTTTAATTTTTCTTCCATTTGCATAAAATATGTATTTAACGTTTCAAATATTTCTCCTATATGTCCCATTTCATCAATGAGCTTTGGTATTGTGATAACTGTAAACAACACTATAAATAAACTTAAAGATATCAAAATCAATAAACTACTAATTCTTTTAGATAAGTTAAAACACCTCATAATCAAATCTCTAAGTGGTTTTAATACATATGCTATAATTCCAGAAATAAGGATTAAATTTATTGTTTCGCTTATTATCAAAACTTTATTATAAAGAAATATAGTTGCGATAATAACTAATATAGCGCACCCTAAAAATAAAATCTTTTTATTTAATCTTATTTTTCTCATAAAATTTATCCTCCATTCCTTTTATCATAATTTTAAGTTCTATTTTCTCACAACCTATATATATAATAAACTTCTCTCCTAAAATACAATCATCTAAAAGAAGAACTCTTTTTCCTCTCATTACTTTTTCAATTATTCCTGTTGATACTATTAGCCCACAAATTCGATTACTCTCTCTCTCAATAATCAAATCTTCAAACACACCAATCATATTTCCTTCTAAATTTAATATCTCTAGCTTTCTTATATCTTTAAAATATAGCCCCTTTTTACTTTTCATTTTTTCTATAATAATATGTTCATCAATAGATATTACATCCTCAATATCCAAGAAATTTTTCTTTGATAAAAAACTCACTAAAGACACTTTAAATCCACAAATCTTTCCCTTATAAAAATCTATCGCTAAATCCTCAATAATTCCAATATACTTTCCTTCTTTTGTATAAACCTTTTTCATATAAAAAAATTTACTTCTAATCATATTCTCTTCTCCTCTTTTAATACCATTATTTTTACCAATAACCATTTTAATATTCATAATACTTTTTTTAAATTTTATGTTAATAAAGATTAAAAATGTTTTTTTTTTCAATAAAAAGTTGTATACTACAGTAAACTAAACTCGAAAGAAGGTTTTATTATGAATTTTACTATTATTTTGATTCCAATAATTTTTATTTGTGTCGGTATTATTAGTATTTTTTCTGCCCCTTATTTAAAACCCAATAATGCTATTGGTTTTAGGACTAAAGCTTCTAAAAAAAATAACGACTCATTTATTTATGCAAACAAACATATGGGGATTTTCTTTATCGTTTCTGGAATTTTAGCATTAGTTCTTGATTTCATTTGTTATACATTTTTTAAAACTTTCACAAGAACTTCTTTTTTGATTCCTTTATTCGCACCTATAATTTCAATACCTTTTATGTTTTATATAGAATTTAAACTTAAAAAGAATTTCTAAAAGAAAAAAACTCGCTTTCGCGAGTTTTTTAATTAAAATCTTTTATTTTCCAATACCTTCAATTACTCCGCCACCTACTACGATTTCTCCATCGTAAAAAACAACTGATTGACCTTTTGTTATAGCTCTTTGATTATCTTCAAATACAACTTTAACTCTTCCATCTTTTAACGGCATTATTGTAGCCGGTGCTGGTTTTGCAGCATATCTTACTTTAGCTTGAACCTTCATTTCCTCTTCTAAAGTATCAAAAGGTATAAAGTTAACATCTGATGCAATAAGAGTATTTCTAAATATTTTTTCTTCTGAACCTAGTATTACTCTATTTCTCTTTGCATCTATTCCCGTAACAAACACTGGTTTTCCTAGAGCTAATCCAAGTCCTTTTCTTTGTCCTATAGTATAATACACTATTCCTTTATGTCTACCTAAAACATTTCCCTTTTCATCAACAAAATCTCCAGGTATTACTTCTTTTGGTCTAGCTTCTTTTATATATCTTCCATGATCGTTATCATGAATAAAACAAATTTCTTCACTATCTTTTTTATTATGCACAGCAAGACCTATTTCTTTTGCTATCTCTCTTATTTTATCCTTTGTATATTCACCACAAGGCATAAGAGTATGAGCTAATTGATCTTGTGTAAAATTATATAAAGCATATGTTTGATCTTTTCTATCATCATCCGAACGAATTAAAAGATGTCTTCCATCTCTTTCTTCAATTTTAGCATAGTGTCCTGTTGCTACATATTCAGCACCAATCCCTCTAGCTTTTTGAAGTAATTCATCAAATTTAAGATACTTATTACAAGCAATACAAGGGTTTGGAGTTTTTCCATCAATATATTCTTGAACAAAATAATCAATTACTTTTTCTTTAAATGATTTTCTAAAGTTAAAAACATAAAAAGGAATATCTAATCTTTCCGCAACTCGTCTAGCGTCTTCAACAGCTGAAAGTGAGCAACAACCACCTTCTCTTTCCTCAAATTCATTGTCTTCTTGCCAAACTTGCATAGTTATTCCTATTACATCATATCCTTGCTCTTTTAAAAGGTAAGCAGCGACGGAGCTATCTACTCCGCCGCTCATACCTACAACCACTTTAGGTTTTGTCATACTATTCGTCTCCATGTACGTGGTCGTGTAATGCATCATGATCTGTTTCTTCAAAGTCCCAAGCTCCAAGCCCAGCTTTTTCTCTATAATCATTGATTGCTTTGTGTATTGCTTCTTCAGCTAATACTGAACAGTGCATTTTTACTGGTGGAAGTCCATTTAAAGCTTCTGCAACAGCTTTATTACTTAAATCCCAAGCTTCTTCTAAAGACTTTCCTATAATCATTTCAGTTGCCATTGATGATGATGCTATAGCTGATCCACATCCGAATGTTTCAAATTTTGCATCTTTAACAATATTGTCTTCGATTTTTAAGTAAACTCTCATAATGTCTCCACATTTAGCGTTTCCTACTTCTCCAACTCCATCTGCATTTTCCATAAATCCTACGTTTCTTGGATTTCTAAAGTGATCCATAACTTTATCTGTATATATCATATTTCTTATCTCCTTTTTCTTTAATTATTTATTTCCGTTTTTAATAAAATCTGTCCATAATGGTGACATCTTTCTTAATCTTTCAATGATTGGAGGTAATGTTTCTATTACATAGTCAACATCCTCTTCAGTTGTTCCATCACCTAAAGTTAATCTTAATGAACCATGTGCTTTCTCATGAGGTAACCCTATAGCTAAAAGAACGTGTGATGGATCTAAGGATCCTGAAGTACAAGCACTTCCACTTGATGCACAAACTCCTTCAAAATCTAATGATAGTAATATTGATTCTCCTTCAATAAATTCAAATCCAATATTTACATTTGCAGGAAGTCTTTTTTCTCCTCTAGGTCCATTTAATTTTGAATATGGAATTTCTAAAATCCCATCTATTAATTTGTCTCTAAGTTTAGTCATTTTAGCGATATGATCATCTAAATTTTCTGTAGCTAATTCAATAGCTTTTCCAAGTCCTACTATAGAAGCTATATTTTCTGTTCCAGCTCTTCTATTTCTTTCTTGACCACCACCGTGGATTAAATTGTGTATTCTAACACCTTTTTTAATATAAAGAACTCCTATTCCTTTTGGTCCATAAATTTTATGTCCTGCTAATGATAAAAGATCAATATTCATCTCTTTAACATCAATTTTCACATTTCCAATTGCCTGAACTGCATCTGTGTGGAATAACACTCCTCTTTCTTTACATATAGCTCCAATTTCTTTAACTGGTGCAATTGTTCCAATTTCATTATTAGCAAACATTATGCTTACTAATATTGTTTTATCAGTAATAGCATTTTTTAAGTCTTCTAAATTTATAAATCCTTCATCATTTACATCTAAATATGTAACTTCATAACCATTCTTTTCTAAATATTCACATGTGTGCAATACTGCATGGTGCTCAGTTTTAGCTGTTATAATGTGGTTTCCTTTGTTTTTATAAGCTCCTGCTATTCCTTTTATTGCCCAGTTATCAGCTTCAGATCCACCACCTGTAAAATAAACTTCGTTCATTTCACAATTTAATGCTTTAGCAACTTGCTCTCTTCCTTTATCTATCGCCATCTTTGTTTCTCTTGATGGTCCATAAAATGATGATGGATTTCCAAATTTCCCTGTAAAATAAGGTAACATTTCCTCTAATACTTCTGGTTTAACATATGTTGTTGCAGCATAGTCCATATATACTGTTCTCATTTAACTTCACCTCTAAATTTCTAATTTTAATTTTGAATTTTTTTCTTGAATTTCTTTATAATCATTTACTATATCTTGAAGAGTTACGCCTTCCATAACTTCATCTATACTTTCTTTTATCCTTTTCCATAACATTCTAGTTGCACAACAATCAACATTATCACAGGCAACTCCATCTATACAATCTGCTATTTCAATAGGACCTTCTAATATATACATAATATCAGCAACAGTTATATCCTTAGGTTCTTTATTTAAAACATATCCTCCTTGTGCACCTCTTATACTTCTTATAAGCTTTGCTTTTCTAAGTGGACTAAATAATTGTTCTAAATAATACTCTGATATATGTTGTCTTTTTGATATTGTTTTTATTGATACTGGAGATTCACCATAATTTACTGCTAAATCTACCATTGCTTTTACTCCGTATCTTCCTTTTGTTGATAATTTCATCACGTCACCCCTTAAAGTAGAGTAAGATACTACGATTTATGTTTATATCTTAGCAAATCACTCGGTTATTGTCAATAAACTTATGTGAATATTCTTTAAAGTTTATTTAATATTTTTCCAATACCTTTCTAAAGTATCTTCATATTTATTCTTTCCTGGCTTGTAATATTTTTTCTCATTTATTTCTTTTGGCAAATATTGTTGTTTCACGTAACTATTCTCATAATCGTGTGGATACTTATATCCACCTACACCTAAGCTTTTCGCTCCACTATAATGAGCATCCTTCAAATGATTTGGTACATCTCCAACATTTAACCTTTCAATATCATTCATAGCACTACTAATAGCCCTATATGCACTATTAGATTTAGGTAATGTTGCTAAATATATTACAAGTTCTGCAAGTATTATATTTGCTTCTGGAAAACCAACCTTTAACGAAAGTTCAATTCCTGAATTAATTACTGTAAGTGCATTTGGGTGTGCAAGACCTACATCCTCCGCTGCAATAACCGCTATACGCCTTGTTATCCCTAAAAGATTTCCTGTTTGAATCAATCTTGCAAGATAATGTACACTTGCATCCGGGTCGCTTCCACGTATACTTTTATGTAATGCACTCAATAAATTATAATACTCATCTCCACTGGTGTCACCTCTCATATGAGATTGATTTAATTCTTTAACATTTTGAATGTTAATTTCTTTTTCATACTTGCTTTGAGAATTTATTAAAAGCTCTAATATGTTATAAGCCTTCCTATAATCACCTTGGCAAATTTCGCCGATATATTCTAAAGCCTTTTCTTCATATTTAACTTTTATTCCTTCTTTAGTCAATCTATCTAATGCTTTAGTCAGTCCTACAATTATATCATCCTTTTGTAGAGGCTCAAATTTAAAAATATTACACCTACTTATTATAGCTTTATGTATTGAAAAGTATGGATTTTCTGTTGTGCTTGCAATAAGGGTTATCTTTCCTTTTTCTATAAATTCTAAAAGTGCTTGTTGTTGCTTTTTATTAAAATGTTGTATCTCATCTAAATATATTACCACACCATTATAATTCATTAAGGTATTTAAACTTTCTGTAATTTCTTGTATATCCTTTATAGATGCTGTAGTTGCATTTAATTTATAGAATTTCTTATCTACATAATTTGCCATTATATTTGCTAACGTAGTTTTTCCTGTTCCTGGTGGTCCATATAATATACAATTCGGTATATTTTTGTTTTTAATTAATTTATATAAAGGTTTATTTTTATCTAATATTTGCTTTTGCCCTACAAAATCATCAATTTCTTTTGGCCTCATCAATTCCGCCAAAGGCTCCATACTTAACACCACCTATTTCATATTTAAATATTACTATTTCACATTTTACTCTTACATCCTTATGTAATCAATACTTTCTGCATAAACTTTAAATATTTTCAAAAATAAATGGAGCCCTTTATTCTAAGTAGCTCCATATCACTTTAAAATATTATTTTACTTCTTCTTTCCATTAGGACAACATCCATCCAATCTCCATTTGGTAATTGTGCTACCCTATCTCTTATTCCTATAGTTCTAAATCCACATTTTTCATGTAATTTTAAGCTTCCAGGATTATTTCTTAATATTACTGCTTGAATACTCCAAATCCCACAATTTTCTGTTTCTTTTACCAATCCATTTAGAAGAGCCCCACCAACACCTTTTCCTTTGTAATCTTTGTCTATGTATATGCTTAATTCTACTACGCCTTTATATGCTTCTCTTGGTGATATATGTCTTATTGCTGTCCATCCGATTACTTTTTCTTCTTCACAGATTACTAATCTACATTTTTTTAAGTACATTTTATTCCAATAATCAAAATCAGGCACATCTCGTTGAAATGTTGCCCCACCTTTTATTCCATCACCATAAATCTTTTCAACTGCTTCCCAATCTTCATCAAACATCTCTCTAATATTATATTTCAACTCTTCACCTCATATTTTCATCTGTTTCAAAACTGAATAAATTATACATTACAATAATTTTATAAGTCAATGTAAATTTTATTCAATTTCAAAAGTTAAAATAATTTTTATTTAAATCATGATTTTGAAGAATAACTTTAAGGGTTTCATCATCCATATTTCTTAATATTTCATATGAAATTCCGCAATAAGTTAATCCTAATAATGGTATTCCTTTATGTTCTAAATCTAAAACATTTATTATACCCATACCTGTTAATATACAAAAATATAAAAATATATCTTCTTTTTCTAGTGCCTTTATTTTTTTCTTTATTCTTCTTGGTGTTGGTAAGACAAAAGCTTTAATTATCATATTCCCTCTCTAATTATAATTATTTCCTTTTATTATATTAGAGATTTTACTCTATTATTCCGTTTGGCTTTCTAACCTTCTAATAATATCTAACATTTTATTTTCTTTAACTTCCATATTTCCAATTGCAACAATACAATTTATCTTGTTTTCTCCTAAATCCCATTTATAAGCTTTAAACTTCATTTTGCTATACTTTGGTAAATGTTCTTCTATATCTACACCAAGCTCTTCTGCAAGAGCTACATATTCTTCAAACAATTCATCTTCATCTAACTCTTTTATATCAGATGTTTCACTAATTAACTCATCTAAATACTTTGTATCTAAAGCTAAATTAAAAGCTGCCATATCCTCTCTTTTAGTTCCTTTACTCATATCTTTTAATACTTCAAAGTCTGTATTATCTAATATAATTTTCTTTATCTCTTCTGTGTCTACTATTTTATTTCCAAATACTATATACATTTAAACCACTTCTTTCTTTTTATTCTATAGAACTACTTTAACAAATCATAGCCTAGAGTTCAATACAATTTAAATACATAATTAAAGGATACCTAAACGGCATCCTTTTTTAAAATTTTCTGAATTTTTCATATCTTCTAGAAACTAATTCTTCTGTACTATATTTTTCTAATTTCCCAAGTTCGCTAACAATACTTTTCTTTATACTATTTGCCATTTTATTTTTATTTTTATGTGCTCCACCATTTGGCTCTTTTATTATAAAATCAACTATTTTATAATTCATTAAATCTTGCGCTGTGATTTTCATCATCTCAGCTGCATCTTTTGCCTTGCTTCCATCTTTCCATAAAATAGAGGCAAAACCTTCTGGTGAAAGAATCGAATATATAGAATGTTCAAGCATTCCTATACTATCTCCAACCGCTAAAGCTAGTGCTCCTCCGCTTCCACCTTCACCTGTTATAATTGAAATTATTTTTGTTTTCAATTTACTCATTTGAAATAGATTATTTGCAATTGCTTGCCCTTGCCCTCTCTCTTCAGCATCTATCCCACAATAAGCTCCTGAAGTATCAATAAAGCATATAACCGGTCTATCAAACTTTTCTGCTTGTTTCATAAGTCTTAAAGCTTTTCTATATCCTTCTGGCTTTGGCATACCAAAATTTCTCTCTATGTTTTCTTTTGTATTTTCACCCTTAGTAATAGCTATAACAGTAACTGGCTTTCCATCTAGTAATGCAATTCCTCCAATTATAGCTTTATCATCTCCAAAATTTCTATCTCCATGAAACTCTATAAAATCTTCAAATATAGCTTCTATATAAAATTTACCTGTTGGTCTATCTTTATGCCTAGCAGTATTTACTTTTTCCCATGGAGACATAGTTTTTATAAGTCCTCTACTCATAGCGTCTTCCTCCATGAATTCTTAATATCTTATATATACAAGTTCTTAAGTCTTTTCTTTCTACTATTTTATCTACGAAACCTTTTTCTAATAAAAATTCAGCAGTTTGAAAATCTTCTGGAAGCTTTTCCTTTATAGTATTTTCTATAACTCTTCTACCTGCAAATCCTATTAAAGCTTTTGGCTCACTTAAGATGATATCACCCTCCATAGCAAAACTTGCTGTAACACCACCAGTTGTTGGATATGTTAAAACAGTTATATATAAAAGACCTTCATCACTATGTCTTGCAAGAGCTGCACTTATTTTAGCCATTTGCATTAATGAAAATATCCCTTCTTGCATTCTAGCACCACCTGATGCTGTAAATATTATTAAAGGTAACTTTTTCTTTATGCTTTCTTCTATCAATCTAGTTATTTTTTCACCTACAATGGTTCCCATACTTCCCATCATAAAATAACTATCCATTATAGCTACAGCAACCTCTAAACCATTTAGGCTTCCAATTCCAGTAACTACCGCTTCACTACTTTCTGTTGAAGCATAAGCTTTTTGTAATTTTTCATCATATCCTTTAAATTGAAGTGGATTTTCTGTAATTAGGTTTTTATCTAATTCTATAAAACTATTTTCATCTAAAAACATTTTTATTCTATCATAAGCTTTAAGTTTAAAATGACTATTACATTTACTACATACAAAATTATTTTCTTCTAAATCTCCATGATATATTATGGAATTGCAATTACTACATTTATCCCACATTCCTGATGGAATATTAGGATGAGTGATAGTTTCATTTTCTTTTAAAGTTCCATAATTTTTCTTTTTACTAAATAAATCCTTAAGCATCTATTTTTTCTCCATCTTCTCTTTTAATTTATTCCCTAAAAATCCTGTATGATAGTTTCCTTGTAAAAATTCATCCATTTCTAATATAGAGTATTGATATTCTATATTTGTTTTAACTCCACCTACTCCAAATTCACTTAAAGCTCGTTTCATTCTCATTATAGCTTCTTCTCTAGTATCCGCATAAGCGATAAGTTTTCCTATCATAGAATCATAACAATGTGGTATCTTGTAGCCACAATATATAGCTGAATCTAATCTTATTCCAAGTCCTCCTGGAATATATAATTCTGTTATTTTTCCAGGACATGGTCTGAAATCAAATTCTGGCTCTTCAGCATTTATTCTACATTCTATTGCATGGCCTTTTATTTTCACATCTTCTTGCTTTATTTTAAGTTCTAATCCACTTGCTATTTTAAGTTGTTCCTTAACTATATCAATGCCTGTTACCATTTCAGTTATAGGATGTTCAACTTGAATTCTTGTATTCATTTCCATGAAATAAAAATTATTATCTTTATCTACTAAAAATTCTATTGTCCCTGCATTTTTATAGTTTACAGCTCTTCCTGCATTTTTTGCAATTTCACCCATTTCAGATCTCAAGGCTTCATTCATCATAGATGCTGGTGCTTCTTCTAAAACTTTTTGATTTTTTCTTTGAAGAGAGCATTCTCTTTCTCCTAAATGAATTATATTCCCATAATCATCACCTAATATCTGAAATTCAATATGCTTTGGATTTTCTACAAATTTTTCTATATATAAAGTATCATCTCCAAAACATGCCATTGCCTCTGCTTTAGCAGTATTATATCCTTTTACAAATTCATCTTTATTGTAAGCGATTCTAATACCTTTTCCACCACCACCTGCGGATGCTTTTATGATAAGTGGATACCCTATTTCTTCTCCTATTTCTAGTGCATGATCTAGATTTTCAATTTTCCCTTCATATCCTGGGACTACTGGAACATTTGCTTTTTTCATAATTTCTCTTGCTCTAGATTTATTCCCCATAAGTTCAATTGATTCATAATCTGGTCCTATAAATTTTATGTTACATTCCTTACACATCTTAGCAAACTTTGAATTTTCAGATAAAAACCCAAACCCTGGATGTATAGCATCAGCTCCCGTAAGGACACATGCACTTAAAATATTAGTTATATTAAGATAACTGTCTTTTGCCATATAACTTCCTATACATATAGCTTCATCTGCAATTTGTACATGCAATGCATCTTTATCTACATCCGAATATACAGCTACAGTTAATATTCCCATCTCTCTACAAGCTCTAATTATTCTTACTGCTATTTCCCCTCTATTAGCTACTAACACTTTTTTTAACATAAAAACTCACCTATCCTATTGCAAACATTATCTCTGCTTCACAAACCTTTTTCCCATCAACGATAGCTGTTCCTTTTCCTATTCCTACAGGCCCTCTAAGCTTTACGATTTCACATGTTAATTCAAGCTTATCTCCTGGCACTACCTTTTGTCTAAACCTAACTTTATCAGCTCCAGCAAAAAGTGGAGTTTTCCCTTTAAATTCTTCTTTTGAAAGTAATGCTACTGCACCTACTTGTGCCATTGCTTCTAATATTAAAACCCCTGGCATAACTGGTTCTCCTGGGAAATGTCCGTTGAAAAACTCTTCATTTACAGATACATTTTTATAGCCTTTTATAAATTTTCCTTCTTCCATTTCCGTAATTCTATCTACTAAAAGAAATGGATATCTATGTGGTAATATTTCTTTTATTTCTTTTATATTCATCATTTTAATTAACTCTCCTTAATCTTAAATAAAGGTGTTCCATATTCTATCATGTCTCCATCTTTAACTAGAATTTCCACTATCTCACCATTAAAATCACTTTCAATTTCATTCATTAACTTCATAGCTTCTATAATGCATAAAACATCACCTTTTGAAACCTTCTTACCTAAACTAACGAATTTATCACTATCTGGTGATGGTGACGAATAGAAAGTTCCAACCATAGGAGATTTTATTACAGTTCCCTCTGTAACAGCCTCTTCTATTTTTTCTTCCACTTTAACTTCTTTTTCAATAATCTTTTCTTCTTTTACATAATTATTAAAATCTTCTTTTTTACTTATTACTTCTTTTTTTTCTTCACTTGTATTTCTAGTGAATGATTTATCTATTTTTATACTACCTTTTTCGCTTTGTATCTCTAAATAAGCTACATCTGTAGAGTTTATTAATTGGATTAATTCCTTTACTTCTCTAATATCCATAATTCCTCCTACTTTCCATTCCACTTCTTAAATAGTAACGTAGCATTATGCCCTCCAAACCCTAAAGAGTTTGTTAATGCACAATTTACTTCTGCATTTCTACCTTCATTTGGAACATAATCTAAATCACAAGCTTCATCTTTTTCTTTATATCCAATAGTTGGTGGTATAAAATCTTCCATTATTGCTTTTACACAAACAATTGACTCTATTCCTCCTGCAGCTCCTAAAAGATGCCCTGTCATTGACTTTGTTGATGATACTGGTATTTTATAAGCTAAGTCTCCAAAAGCTCTTTTTATTGCTGCTGTTTCAAACTTATCATTTAATGGTGTTGATGTTCCATGTGCATTTATATACGATATTTCTTCTTTTCCTACATTTCCTTCTTCAACAGCTAATAACATTGCTCTAGATGCTCCATCTCCATCTGGATCTGGTGAAGTTATATGATATGCATCACAAGTTGTTCCATATCCAACTATTTCGCAAAGAATGTTTGCACCTCTTTTTTGTGCATTTTCTAATGATTCTAATACTAAAATCCCCGCTCCTTCTCCCATAACAAATCCACTTCTTTCATTGTCAAAAGGAATAGATGCTCTACTTGGATCATTAGATGTATTTAAAGCTTTTAAGCTTGAAAAACCTTCTACTCCAATTTTAGTTATAGGTGCTTCAACACCACCTGCTATCATTATATCTGAATATCCATGCTTAATTTGTCTAAATGCGTCACCAATACAATTAGTTCCTGTTGCACAAGCTGTAACTACTGCAAGTGAAGGTCCTTTGAAGCCATATTTAATTGATATATTCCCTGATGCCATGTTTATTATTGCCATTGGAATAAAAAACGGACTAACTCTTTTTGATGTTTTAGTAGCCATTTTTGAAATTTCATTTTCCATAGTTTGGAATCCACCAATTCCTGAACCTACCATAACACCAACTCTAGTTTTATCTATATTTTCTAAGTCTAAACCTGAATCTTTTATTGCTTCTTCTGCTGCACATAATGCAAACTGTGAAAATCTAT
>NZ_JBOFRG010000317.1:0-2806 GCF_051650885.1 Clostridium sp. | reverse complement strand
ACTTTAACCACTAATGTGTATTCCATTTTGTCAGAAGTAGTTATATAAGTTTTGCTTGGAGTTTTATTTACTGTTAAAAGTGGTGAATTTACAGTTGTTTTTACTGTATTTGTATTTGAAGTTTCGATTATTTTTTCTCCTGTTTCAGGATTAACTATATATTTATAATCTATTTTACCCACATTTTCTAGTGGGTTTTTTGAAGGAATTGTTATAACTAGGACTTTAAATTCCACTAGAATCTGCTCACTTGGACTTATATCTTCAATGGCAATTCCACTTTGAATATTTTCATTTACAAGTTTTCCATTTACAAATAAAGAACCATTTATAAATTCAGCTCCATCTGGTATAGGGTCAGTTAAAAATACATTTTCTGCTAAAGTATTTCCTGTATTTGTTATTTTGATTTTATAAGAAATAATATCTGAAATTTCTGCACTTGTTTTGTCTGTTGTTTTAACAAATCCCCCATCTTCATTTTTAATAATTGCAGTATTTACCTTTGTTAAAACTTCATTTGTAAATCCTTCAACTGTCTTAACTTCTCCTGTTTCAGGATTTACTGTAAAGTTATAAACTATAAATCCCTTGTTAGGCATAGGATTGACTTTAGGAATTTTATCAACTTTAACGCTATATTCAATAATTGTAGTAGAATTTTTATTAATATTTCCTATAGAAACTCCATCAGTTATAGAACCTGTTGTTGGATTGTTGTTTATTTTTAGTGAGTTTGAAACAAAAGAAACTCCATCTGGAAGTGTATCTGTAATTTTTACATTATTCGCAGATGAATTACCATCATTTCTTAATGTAATTTTATAGGTATAAATATCACCTATTTTAACAAATTTTTTGTTAGATTCTTTAACAAAGCTAACAATAGCTTGGCTGACTCTTGTTACAACTGTATTTGTATCAGAAGCTCCTTGCCCTGTCTTATTTTTAATTGGGTCAATTACATAATCATAAGTAACTCGTCCTTTATTTGTAACTTGATTTGACTCAGGTAAATTTACTATCTTAACTTTAAATTCAACATAAGAAATTTGTGAGACACGTATTGCACCAATATTTACACCTGTTTCAGGATTTGCTCCCTTTATAACTTTTCCATCTATGCTAAATGAATCTACAATAAATTCAGTACCTAGAGGAATATTATCAAAAAACTTTGTATTTATCGCTTCAACAGTTCCAGAATTTCTAAGACTTATTCTATAAGTTAAAATTTCATTTAAGCCTGCAAAATCTTTGTCTACAGTTTTTAGAATATCCCCATTTTCAAGGCTTATTCTAGCTTCATTTATTTTAGTTGTAACAGTATTAGTAATATTAGCCTCTGACTTCTTAAGACCTGTTTCTTCATTTACAACATAATCATAAAACACAATTCCTTCATTTTGAATTGGGTTAGGTTTTGGAAAATCTGAAACCCTAACTTTAAATTTAACTAATTTAGACTCAAAAGGCTTTATTGTTCCAACTGGTATACCGCTATTTGGACTTGCTCCTACTTGTTGAACATCATTTATAGTTACTGTATTTTGAATAAATGTTGTTCCGTTTGGTACTGTATCTTTAAACACAACATTTATAGCATCTACATTACCTACATTTTTTAATAAAATTGTATAAGTTATAGTATCGCTTCGTATTCCAAATTCTAAATCAGTAAATTTTTCTAAACTATTTTCAACATCAGTATCAATAATTGCAACATTAACTTTACTAGTTACTTCATTGCTCATACTTTCTTTAGTTCTGCCATTAGGCTCATTTGGATTTACAGTAAAGTTATATCTTACCTTAGAATCATTTCGTATTAATGCACCACGAGGAACTGTTGTAACTTTAACTTTAAATGTTATAGTTTTTTGCTCATTTGGTGCTAAATTTCCAACATTAAAAGAAGCATCTGGGTCATATAATGGGTAATTTACTCCCCCAACAAACACAGTGCCATTTATAAATTCAGTGTTTTCAGGGATTGTATCATAAAAAACAATATTATTTGCACTTACATTACCTGTATTTTTCACAAATATAGAGTAAGTTAGTGTTTCATCTTTACTTACATATTCCTTGTCAACAGTTTTAATAAAACTACCATCTTCATTTGAAATATTTGCATAGTTTATCCTTGTAAATGTTGGGTCTGATGTTATATTAACCTCTTTATTAATCCCATCTATTCCTGCACTATATGCATAGCTTAAACTTCCAGTGTTGTTTATAGGATTTGAAGTAGGTAAATTTTTAACTTTTGCTTTAAATTCAACTATTTTTGCCTCAAGAGGTTTAATCTCGCCAAGTGCAATACCTTGTCTTATATCTCCATTAAGAACTAACGAACCATCTATTGTTACACTATTATTTATAAACTCTAGAGACGGGTCTAATGTATCTTTAACAATTACATTTTTAGCAACAACACTTGAGCTATTTTTTGTAGTTAATGTAAAGATAATAATATCTCCCATAGTAGCATTTTCTAAATCAGCTCTCTTATAAAATCCATTTACACCAGGAGTGATTGGTGTAGCTACTACATTAGTGGAAGTTTCATTTGATATAGCTGAGGTGGTTACAACTTGTGTGCTTGTTGGATTTTGTTTATATTCATAAGTTAAATTAGCCACATTTTTAAGTGGATTCATTTCTGGAATAAAATCAATACGTGCTTTAAAAGAAATTACACTTTCTACATTTGGAATAACAGTTCCTACATTTATCCCTGTTTGAGGGTTATAGATACTATTTGAAGCACCATTTATAGTCACAGACCCTGGAATAAAACTTG
>NZ_JBOFRG010000316.1:0-1834 GCF_051650885.1 Clostridium sp. | reverse complement strand
CCACAAGGCCAGTACAAGGATTATCCCCTATGTAATGACATGGGACGGAGTGGTAACAAAGTACCACAGAAGATACATCAAGGACCTTGGAATCCAACCAGCCCTCGAAGCCTACATCCAGTCAGTGGTGCTGAAGAAGACCTTAGAGTCTATCTCTCTAGATCACAGAAGAGGATATGGAATGAAGGAAGTTAATGAGGATGAGACAGAGGTGGCAGTAGAGATACTAGCAGGAACTATGGAAGCTGATGATCTTGGAAGAGATAATAAGTGCATGCAAGAGAGCGCATGTAGAGTAGTCGAGGAGGCATCAGAAGACAAGACAAAAGATGCTATATCAACGAGAACAGCTGGTATACCAAAATCTGGGGATGAATCACTCGTCAAGTAGAAGTAAGTACCAAAAACTAGCCCAATAAATTTGTTTTACTTTGTTAAACCTAATATTCCCTCCTCCAAACTGTTAGTCTCACTAGAATTGATAAACCCATTACCTTAAGTCTCCTTATGATCATAGTGTCTCTTTTTTTATCATCTTTCCCGTTACTAGTCTTAACGATATATGATGTGTTATTATCACAAATAGCTACCACATTACCTTATCCAATAAATCTTCCTTTGTTAGTTTTAGCACTTTTTTCTAAATTATCTCGTCTTGATATTCTAACTAGATGTCTTGGTCCAACCGTCTCTCTAAATCATTTCTTGAAATTCCTAGTATACTCACCAACTTCATCATTTTCTATGGTAACTTTCTCAAACTTTTCTTTCCAAGCTTCCATTGGTGTGCACTAAATCGCCGTATGTAACGAACTGTTATTTCCATAAATTTCTTTCTCAATCTTCTCATCAACATAACCTTCTACTTGTTTAGCTTAAGCCTCTCTGATTGTTATGATACTCCTTTCAATTCTTCCATTACTACGATGTGCCTTCAATCCTACTTTTCAGTGCTTGATGTCATTTTCAGGGCCCCATAACTCAAACTTACTGCTTACAAACTCCTTACCGTTATCTGGGACGTATTCCTCTGGGAAAACATCTTCACTTTTTTCATTTCTGTAACTTTTATACAACAGCCTTTGTCTCCCTCGACCTTGCACCACACAGTCTCCTATTAAAATAGTCATTCCCACAAGTACATATCTATTTTCTCCACCGATGTCCATCGAATCTAAAGCAACTTTTTTTGTCTTTTTCTCTTCACTACGATATCAAATCTCCTGTAGTCTTACTATTGTTAATATTACATATCTCACACTCTTTAAACAACCTTTTCATATGTCCTTTATTCTTGGCAAGTATTTTTTCTGCTTTATATTATAGTAAGTGCCTTTGACATACATCTATGGTTCAATTCCTCGTGTACATGTTTAATTTCAACCTCTCTTTTATCCGAATCCAAGATCTTCTTCCTTTTACCTAAATAAAACTCACAGTAATTTTTTTCTTTATCTTGTGTCTGTCTTTTAATCAGCTCTTTCTTTTCCTGTTCTTTTTCTTTCTGCTGTTCGGATATCTCTACTGATTCATACCACTTCCTTAGATCATCCACATCTGTACATACTCTGAACATCTTTTTATTGTCAGAAATCTTCAAATTCTGCATCTTTCTTAATCCCTGTTTTAAATCTTAAAAGCTCTCTCTATATCCTCACTACAGTTCCACTTTATATACTTCTTAAGAGCCTCAGTGAGTCTTGCTGTTCTGACTGCGTAATTTGTGTTAAAATCTCTGAACCACCCGTTCAATCACAAAAATCTTCTCAATTTCTTCACGTTCTCTGACCGCCTATACTCTAATGTTTCTTGTTTTTTTAACACATTTGTTTTA
>NZ_JBOFRG010000315.1:0-24411 GCF_051650885.1 Clostridium sp. | reverse complement strand
TTACCACCTTGGAATCTAACAACTACATCTGCATCCTCTGCTAAGTAGTCTGTCATTTTTCCTTTTCCTTCATCTCCCCATTGGGCTCCTAATACTATAAATGCTGACATTATATCCTCCTTCAGACTAATTAAATAATCTTCCTTTATTTTTCATGGAGTAGTTTATATTATTATTATTTACAATAATTCTAAATATAAACCTATTTGGATTTATCTCTCCCATACACAATAGTATCAAAATGAATCTTATAGGTCAATGAAAATTCGAATGTTTTTTTATTTTATAAAATAAATATTCGTATATTAAAAATTTTTACCAAATATAAAAACTCTAGAGGCTGTGAATCTCTAGAGTTTTTTCTTAATTATAAATTAAGAGGAGTCTATTTTATATGTGTATGTGTGTTTTCGGTTAATAATCAAATCATTGTCCAGTTGATATTGATTATCATTAACTTGTTTTTATTATAATTGCTTTTTCTTTTATTGTCAATAATTTAACTACATATTTTTTGATTTTTCTGCACATGTTTTTATTGCACTAATCATTGTGTTTCTTATTCCATTCTTCTCTAAATCTGCTACCGCTTCAATTGTTGTTCCTCCTGGAGAACATACCATATCCTTTAATTCTCCTGGATGCTTTCCTGTTTCTAAAACCATTTTTGCTGAACCTAAAAGACTTTGTGCTGCCATTTTATATGCCTTGTCTCTTGGAATCCCTAAATTAACAGCACCATCTGCCATAGCTTCAATAATCATAAACACATATGCAGGAGATGAACCACAAAGTCCTATAAATGCATGGAAATCTTTTTCTCCTAACACTTCATACTTTCCAAAAACATCAAACATTTCACCTACAAACTTTAAGTCCTCTTCTTCAACATTTCCATTTGGACATACCGCTGACATTCCTTCTCCTACAAGTGCTGGTGTATTTGGCATAGTCTTAACTATTTTTTCTTCTTCACCTATCCACTCTTCTAAATCACACATATTTATTCCAGCTGCAATACTTATAATAAGCTTTCCTTTTAAAGCTTCTTTTACCTCTTCTATAACTTCTTTATACATATAAGGTTTAACTGCAAGTATTATTACATCAGCATTTTTTGCTACTTCTAAGCTTTCTGCTCCAATTACTCCATATTCTTTTTCTAATTTTTCTCTAGATTCTTTTCTTTTAGTTGAAACAAAAACATCTTTAGGATTAACAAATTCTTTTTTAACTAATCCTCCAAGCATAGCGCCTCCCATATTTCCACAACCAATAAATCCAATCTTTTTACTCATTATATTTTCCTCCTTAAATTCAAAAATTCTATAAAAAATTATCTAGAAGCATATATTCCTCTAGATAATTCTACAATCTTATTTATTACTCTTGATGTATTGCCTCATAATTGGCAAACTTACTGTATTGTCCAAGCCAAGCAAGTTTTACTGTTCCAACTGGACCGTTTCTTTGTTTTGCAATTATGCATTCACCAGTATTTTTTTCTTCAGTATCTTTATTATAATACTCATCTCTATATAAAAACATAACAACGTCGGCATCCTGTTCTATTGAACCAGATTCTCTAAGGTCAGAAAGCATTGGTCTATGGTCTGCTCTTTGCTCTGGTGCACGGGATAACTGTGATAATGCTATTACAGGACATTCCATTTCCTTTGCTAGTGCTTTTATAGATCTTGATATTTCTGATACCTCTTGTTGTCTGTTATCTGAACCTGATGAACCTGACATAAGCTGAAGATAGTCTATCATTATTAAATCTATACCATACTCCATTTTAAGTCTTCTACATTTAGATCTCATTTCCATTACAGTAACCCCTGCTGTATCATCTATATACATTTTTGCTTTAGATAATGGTCCTGTTGCTCTTGCTATTCTATCCCAATCATCTGGTTCTAAGTTACCTGTTCTAAGCTTAAGCATATCAATATTAGCTTCTGAACATAATAATTTATATGCAAGTTGCTCTTTTGACATCTCTAGAGAAAATATAACTACGCTTTTCCCTTCTCTAAGTGCAGCATATTCAGCTATATTTAAAGTAAATGTAGTTTTTCCCATTGAAGGTCTTGCTGCAACAAGTATCATATCTCCTTTTTGGAATCCTGACGTTTTATCATCTAAATCTTTAAAGCCTGAACTTACTCCTGTAACTTCACCTTTATTGTTATATAATCTTTCAATTTCAATAAATCCTCTTTCAAGAACTGTTCCTAATGATTCAAAATCATTTGTTGTTCTTTTCTCAGATATATCAAATATTCTTTTTTCTGCTTTGTCTAAAACCCCTTCAACTTCACCTTGCTTGTTGTAACTCTCTTCTATTATTTCATTAGAAGCTCTTATAAGCTTTCTTAAAGTTGATTTTTCTAAAACTATTTGTATATATGAAGAAAGGTTAGCTGTACTTGGTACTGATGCAGATATTTCTGTAACATATGTAACTCCACCTGCTCTTTCAAGCACATCTGTTGACTTTAAGTATTCTAAAACTGTAACTAAGTCGACTGCCATATCTCTTTTAAACATTTCAACTATTGATTTAAATAAAATTTTATGACTATCTCTATAAAAATCTTCCTCTTCTAACTTTTCAGCAGCTGGAGCTATTGCGTTTCTTGATATAAGCATTGATCCAAGTACTGATTGTTCAGCTTCTATACTTTGAGGTAAAGTTTTTGCTATTGGTCCTTCCACGTCTTTCCCACCTTTCACATATTATTTCACCTTACTATTATAATCAAAGTTTAACTTTTAGGCTATATTATTTTAAAAATATAAAAGGACTTCCCTTATGGAGAAGCCCCTTCATATATTAAAATGCTAGTTCTAAAATTTCTTCTATTGAACTAACTGCTTTAACTTCTATATCAGTTAATCCACTTGGAATATCTTTTTCATTATCTTCTGGAACTAAAACAAGGTTTATTCCTTTTCTTCTAGCACCATAAATTTTTTCAAATACTCCACCTACTGGTTTAACCTTACCTCTTAAAGATATTTCCCCGGTAATAGCTAAATCTTGTCTTATAGGCTTCTCTAATAACGCACTTATGATACAAGTTGTTATAGCTGCCCCTGCTGATGGTCCATCAATATTACCACCACCAATTACGTTAACATGTATATCATAATCTCTTATATCTTTATCAGTTATTTTTCTTATTACTGATGCTGCATTATATACAGAATCCTTTGCCATACTTCCTGCAGTTTCATTAAATCTTACACTACCTGCACCTTTTTTCTTTGCTTCAAATACTGATGCTTCAATTTCTAAAGTTGAGCCTAAGAAACCACTTACACCTAGTCCATATATATGTCCTATCTCTTTTTCTGTATTATCTGAAAAGATTTCAAAAGGTGAATATCTTCCTATTGAAATAACTTCTTCAACATCCTTTAATGTAATTTTTAATTTTTTAGGTTTTACTTTTCTTTTATATAAAGCATATCCATAAGCATCAGTTAAAATATTTACAGCTTTTCTTCCTTCAATAGTATATCTACTAATATACTCAGGCACTGTTTGCTCTAATGAAACGTCTAATTTTCTAGCTGCATTTTTAACTATTTCTTGAATATCTTTCACTCCTAATGGCTCAAAATATACTTCTGTACATCTTGATCTTAACGCTGGATTTATTTCTCTAGGCTCTCTTGTTGTTGCACCTATTAAAACAAAATCAGCTGGAGCTCCTTTATCAAAAAGATATTTTATATAAGCTGGTGTCTTTTCATCATCTGGATCATAGTATGATGATGAGAATTCCACTCTCTTATCTTCTAAAACCTTTAATAATTTATTTTGAAGTATATGATCTAGCTCTCCAATTTCATCTATAAATAAAACTCCACCATGAGCTTCAGTTACTAAACCTGGCTTTGGCTCTGGAACTCCTACATCTGCTAAATCTCTTTTACTACCTTGATATATAGGATCATGTACTGAACCTAATAAAGGATTTGTTATTTCTCTTGGGTCCCATCTTAACGTAGTTCCATCTACTTCTACAAACTTTGATTCATCATCAAAAGGTGTAAACTGAAGCTTTCTAGCCTCTTCTAAAGCTATTCTAGCTGCTGTAGTTTTTCCTACTCCTGGAGGTCCATAAAGAATTATGTGCTGTGGATATGGTGATGATAGCTTTGATATTAATGATTTTATAGCTCTCTCTTGTCCTGCTATCTCTTTAAATGATTCTGGTCTTAAAAAGCTCATTATATTTTTGCTAACAACTTTTCCATCTAACGCTTCTAACTCTTCTAATTTTTTTGCAGTTTTAGCATTTTCAGTTCCCTTTTCTTTTTTAAGTATAGCTAACTTCATTTCATCTATATACTTATCTTGCTTTTCCATTAAAGCTTTCTCTACTTTTGCTTCAATTTCTCTTTGAACATATCTTTTAGCTAATTCTTCAGAAATCCAAACTATAGTGTCTTCTAGCACTTCAGTAATCTTATCTTCTGTTGGAACTACTTCTATTCCTGCTCCATCTGATGCAATCATATTAAGTGCATATGCTCTCTCTGCAAGTTTTTTAGATGTAGTATATTTCTTTAACTTATGTCTTACTGTTCTCGCTCTAATTGCACCTTCATCTAAGACATTTTTTAATATGTCATATAAAACATTTATTTGAGCTTCTATTGTTAAATCTCCACCTACAACTCCTTGTAGGAATTGGATTTGTTCGTTTAATTTCAAAATTATTCCTCCTTATGCTTGTGGAACAATAAGAACTTTCATCTTTGTTGATACTTCAGGATATAATTTAACTTCTACTTCATATCCACCCGCAACTTTTATTGTATCCATAACAATTTTCTTTTTATCTATATTTACGTTATATACTTTATTTATTTCTGCTGCAACATCTTTGCTTGTTATTGCTCCAAATAATTTTCCGTTATCTCCAACTTTTCCTGTTATCTTAACTTCTTTACCTTTTAATTCATTAGCAAGCTTTTGAGCTGCTTCAATTTCAGCAAGCTTTTGCTTTCTTTCATTTTCTTTTTGATTATTTAATATGTGCATGTTATTATCAGTTGCTTCTTTAGCTAATTTTTTTGGAAATAAGAAGTTTCTTGCATAACCATCTGATGCATTTATAACCTCACCTTTTTTACCTATTTTTTTAACATCTTGTAATAATATAACTTTCATGTTATTCACCAACCTTTAAATATTTTTTAATTGCGTCATTTAACATTATCTTAACTTCATCTACGCTCTTATTTGATATTTTAACACCTGCCATATTCAAATGTCCACCTCCGCCAAGACTCTCTAGGACTACTTGAACGTTAATATCACCTATTGACCTTGCGCTAATGTAAATATCGCCTTTTATATTACAAATAACAAATGCTACTAGAATTCCTGTTATATTTAGCAATTCATCTGCTGATTTTGCTACTATAACAGTATTACTATCTTCTGGTGCAACTGCTATTGCTACGCTATTTTCTGTTTTAGCTGACTTTATTGTTTCAGCTATTTGTATAAATTCATCTAGATTATCTGTAAATAACTTTTTAACCTCTGTAGTTTCAGCACCCATTCTTCTTAAGAATGAGGCAGCATCAAAAGTTCTTACTCCAGTTTTAAAAGAGAAACCTTTTGTATCCATATATATTCCTGCAAGTAAACCTTCTGCTTCTTTTTTAACTACACTTGGCTTATCTAAGATATATTGTATAATTTCTGTTATCATTTCAGATGTAGACGATGCATATACTTCAATATAATTTAATAATGCTCCCTCTACTATATCTGTACTTCTTCTATGATGGTCTATTATAACCTTTCTCTTAACACTATCTACAAATTCTAAATTGCTTACATAGTTTTTATTGTGTACATCTACTATTATAACTAATGATTTTTCTGTCTTTTCTTTGTAAGCTGTCTCATATGTCATAAATAAGTTTTTATATTCATCTTTTTCTTTTACTTGAGTAAGGAATGGCTCAATTGCAAAAGTATCATTTCCAAGAACTATTGAACATTTAGTTCCAAGTTTCTTTACAATACTTGATAAGGCTAATGCAGAACCAAAACAATCCATATCTAAGTTCTTATGACCTACAATAAATACCTTATCACTTTCATAAATTAATTCCTTTAATGCATGAGATACAACTCTTGCTCTAACACGAGTTCTTTTTTCAATCTCTTTACTGTTTCCACCAAATATTTTTATTTCACTTGGTGTTTTCACAACAGCCTGGTCTCCACCTCTTCCTAAAGCTAGCTCTTTTCCTATAACAGCTAGTTTATAATTTTCCTTAGGTGTTAACCCACCTTTTCCTATTCCCATACTTAGAGTTATTTCTAATTTATTTCCCTTACAAATCTTTGATATTTCCTCTAATATATTAAACTTAGATTTAATTTCTTCTTCAATATATTTATCAGGTACAGATAAAACATACTTATTTTTATCATACTTCTTTATCATTGCCTGCAATCTACTTCCATATGCATTAATTTTTTGCTCTATTTCAGCAACAATTAATGGTCTAGTATCTTCAGTAACTGCATCTAAAGCTTCGCTAATATTATCAACCTCAATTAATACTACGCTTTCCTTAGTTTTATCTACATCAACCAAATCACTTATATCATTGAAATATATTAAAAATAATTCTTCCTTGCTCTCTAACTTGCTCGAATATACATCATATAATCTACCATTAGATTTAAGCCTTTGATGGACTTCTCTTGTAACTTCTTTGATTTTATCTAAATCAATTCCTCTAGCAACACTCAAGATATTTTCATCAACAAAGGAATCTTCATCCTTAAATACCTTCATAGCTTTATTGTGCCACCTTACTTTTCCAATAGCATCTATAAGCACTATTGGAACTGCCAAATTAGCTGCATTTTGTTTAATGTCTTCATCTATTTCTTTAATAAGATTTTTTTCATCGGCTTCCTTCTTCCAAAAGCCACTAAGTAGATAAAAATTATCTACAACATAAAGCAAAATAAATAACACAACTAATTCTCTTATGTTAAATATTAAAGAGATTATAATACCCAAAATTAATACAATAGGTACTATTATCCTTTTAATAGGTGCTTTCACATTCATTAACTTCCTCCTATTTATTCATCTCTTCTTTTTGAAATATGACCTTTAAGCTTACTTAGACTTTCTCCCTCTTTCTCAATTTCATCTCCCGCTCTTATTCCAATGTCTAACTTTTCTTTTATTTGATCATCAACTTTTGATAAAGAGTAACCTAATTTATCAGCAAGTACGTATAATATTATTATTCCTCCTGATAAACAATCTATTAAAGATTCTTCTGCAACATTACTCCCTCTTGTTAATAATACATAAAAGTCCCCAATTATTTTTATTAATTGAGCTTTTAGCCCTTCTATTATTTTTACATTACCCATAATATTCAAATCTTTTCTTCTCATATCTCTTCCCCCATTTTAACCCTGTATGTATATTTTAGTTTTTTTCCTCTTTTATTGCAAGATTTTAAGCAATTATATTCCTTTAAAAGAATTTTATGGTAAATATTTCGTATAAAAAAAGAACACAACAATAAATTGTCGTGCTCTCTATATTACTACTCAGTTGTGAATGGTAATAAAGCTATGTTTCTAGCTCTCTTAACTGCTTCAGTTAATTGTCTTTGATGTTTAGCGCAAGTTCCAGAAATTCTTCTTGGAAGTATTTTTCCTCTTTCTGTAACGAACTTTCTTAACTTAGCGATATCTTTGTAATCTATAGAATCAGCTTTGTCAACACAGAAAGCGCAAACTTTTCTCTTAGATCTTCTCATTCTTCCTGATCTTTTATTATCTCTGCTCATTGTCTTACCTCCTTACCTAGAAAAATTTTAGAATGGCATATCTCCGTCATCGACAGGAGTCATGTCATCGTCAAACCCAGCTCCGAATGAATCGTTGCTTGGTTTTGAATTGTCAGAATTATTTCCACTAAATCCAGTGTTTCCACCAAATGATTCAGTGTTGTTTCCACCTTTGCTTCCAACAAATTCAAAGCTTTCAACAGCTACATCAGTAGTGTATCTTTTTGAACCGTCTTGTGCATCATAACTACCAGTTCTTATGTTACCAGTAATTGCGATTTGGCTTCCTTTTGTAAGATATTGTGCTATTGTTTCCGCTTGTTTACTAAATGCTACACAATTAATAAAGTCTGCTTCATCTCTCTTGAATTGTCTTGTAACTGCTACTGAGAATCTCGCTACTGCGTTTCCTGTACCTGCTGCAAATCTTAATTCAGGATCTTTTGTAAGTCTACCTATAAGTATAACTTTATTCATTCAATATCACCTCTTACGCTTCTTTCTTAATTATGATATGTCTCATAACACCATCAGTAATTCTGAATATTCTGTCTAATTCTCTTGGTAATTCAGTGTTAGCTGTGAAGTCAACTAAAGTATAGTGACCATCGTTAACTTTGTTAATTGTGTAAGCTAATTTTCTCTTACCCCAATCATCAACATTGTCAACAGTTCCTCCACCATTTTCGATTACACCTTTAAACTTTTCAACTGCAGCTTTAACAGCCTCCTCGTCTAGTGATGGGTGTAGTATAAATATAGTTTCGTACTTTCTCATCATTTTCACCTCCTCCCCTCGGACTAACGGCTGTGCTTTGCACAGCAGGGATTACAATTATCTATTTTATCATTACCTCTAATATTTTTCAATAGTTTTATTAAATTTCTGCTTTTTCTATAATTTTTTTTGCACCTTTTACAAACTTACTTCTTGAAAGCATTATGATTCTTTCACATTTCACACACTTTATTTTAACATCTGCTCCTGTTCTTATAACCTTAAAGTTTTTTTCTCCACAAGGATGTTGCTTTTTCATTTCTACTATGTCACCTAAATTAAAAGTTTCTATCATTTTAATACTCCTTCCACTTCTTTATTTTCTATATCTATATTATTTTTATTTATTATAAGCTCAGTTTTACTGTATGGTATTTCTATGCCTTCTTTATCCATAGCTTGCTTTATCTCTTTTCTAAGCTTTCTTTCCATAGACCATTGATGCATTGGAATACTAAACCCAACTATTCTTATAGTTACTCCTGAATTCCCTAAATCAGTAACACCCCAAATCTCAATTGGTTGTGGTACTTCTTCATTTTCTTCATCAAACTTTTTACAAGTTTTAGTTATAACGTCTATTGCATTATCAATATCTTCCTCGTAAGCAATATCAATATCAACTATAAACCTTATATTGTTTCTAGAATGATTTGTAACTTCTTTTATACTCCCATTTGGTATAAGATGCAAATCACCTGTAAATGCCTTTAATATAGTTGTTCTTATACCAATAGATTCTATTATTCCATCAAACTTACCAATCGTAACATAATCCCCTACCCCGTACTGGTCTTCAAAAAGAATAAAAAATCCATTAATTAAATCTTGAACCAAGCTTTGAGCTCCAAAACCAACAGCAAGACCTCCCATGCTAGCAAAGGTTAAGGATATTCCACCAAATAACTCTTCTAACATTATAGCTGCTCCCACAAAGTACACTGCGTACTTTAAGACACTCTTTAAGACTTCGCCAATAGTTATAGCCTTCTGAGGACTCATTGAAAATTTAAGTCCCTTTTCCTTGCTTTGATTCTGAACGAATTTTTTTATAATCTTGTTTCCTATTTTTATAGTTATAAACATTAAGAATATTACTAATATAATCTTTAATCCTATCCCTACTATCTTGTCTATAAATTCTGGACTGACTGTTATCTTTCCTATTTGAAGTCCATCCTGTTCAATTTTGATTGCTGCCATATAACTCCCCCAACATCTTTATCACACTAAATTGATAAATCAAATTCCTCTTTTAAAAATTCTCTTCCCTTGTTTGTTAAAAACAATTTTCTTGTTTCTTTATCCTTCTCTATTAAGTCAAACTTCAATAAATTTGAATATATCATACTACCTATCTCCCCTGATATATGATTACTCCTTTCACTCCAATCCCTACACAATTCCCCACTATATTTTTTATCTTCAATTGTAAAACCCACTTTTTTAAATTTTAGCTTCCCTTTGTCTGTGATGAAAATACTTTTTCCCTTTATCTCAATATATTCCTCATCAATTAGTTTATCAAATATTCTCACACCTAATCTTCCTGCTATATGGTCATAGCATAACCTTGCAAACCTAATTTGTTCTGATTGTACACTTTCTTTTAATGAAGATATTTTAGGCTCTTTAGATAACTGCATTAACATTTCTAGTACCTTTGCGATTTCTTCATTTTCTATTTTATAGTAAGAATTCTTTCCATATTTATTATTTTTTATAATATTAAGCTTTACCATTTTACTCAAGTGATATGTTGCCGTTTGTGGCTTTATTTTTGAAGCCTTCGCAAGTTCTCCTGTAGTTCTTGCTCCACCTAACAACTCCACTAACATTATCGCCCTTGATTTATCTGAAAATATACTTGCTATTGTACTAATATCTGGAGTTATCATTTACTCACCTCTTTATAAATATATTTCCATCTCCATGGAATAATAATATTGTTATACTAATTTTATAAATTAAACTCAAATTTATCAATAGAAAGGATATGATTTTATGGAAAACTTAAAAAATATAAAACTTTGTGTTTTCGATGCTTATGGAACTTTATTTGATGTTCATTCAGCCTCTGAAAAATATAAAGATGAAATTGGTGATACATATAATGATTTTTCAAACCTTTGGAGAGCAAAACAACTTGAATATAGTTTTCTAAGAGAAATAATGGATGACTACACAGATTTTATTAACGTAACAAAAGATGCTCTTAATTATGCTTGTAACACTTTTAATATAAATAATGACTCATTAAAAGATAAACTTATAAATTCTTATATGGAATTATCAGCTTATGCAGATGTAATTCCTACATTGCAAAGACTTAAAGCTAAAGGTATATCATTAGCTATCTTAACTAATGGTTCTTATTCTATGATAAATAAAGCTGTTCAATCATCTAATATCAATAATTTACTAGATGATATTTTATCAGTAGAAGATATCAAAATTTTTAAGCCTAATAAAAAAGTTTATGAAATGGTAACTGAAAAATTCAATCTTTCCCCTAACGAAATTTCTTTTTTCTCATCTAACGGATGGGATATTATGGGTGCAACTAAGTTTGGATTTAATACATTTTGGGTAAATAGATTTGATAAAACTTTAGAAGAGTCAGCATATAAACCTAAATTTATAATTAAAACTTTAGCTGATGCCTTAAATTTACTATAAGGAGATGAACTTTTATGAAACTAAGTGATGAATTAAGCAGATTAGCTCAAAATGCTAATCAAACCCTTCCTACAGAAATAAAAACTTTATTTAAAGACTCAATAGACGAAGTTAAAGCTTCAAATATTGAACAAACAGCTTTATCAACTGGTGATATGGCTCCAGACTTTACGTTAAGTAATGCAAATGGAGATACTGTTTCATTATCTGCATTTTTAGAAAAAGGACCTGTTGTTATAACATTTTATCGTGGTGGATGGTGTCCATACTGTAATTTAGAATTAAAAGCTTACAGAGATGCACTTAAAGATATAACTAATTTGAATGCAAATTTAATTGCTATCTCTCCTGAATTACCCGATAACTCTTTATCAACTATTGAAAAAAATAATCTTAACTTTGAAGTTTTAAGTGATATAGATAATAAAGTTGCTAAAAAATTTGGTCTTGTTTTTAAAGTTAATGATGCTTTAGCAAAAGTGTATAAAGAGCGTGGTTTTGATTTAAAACAAAATCAAGGAAACGAGTTAAATGAACTTCCTATGCCTGGAACTTATGTTATAGATACAACAGGTAAAATCGTTCTATCTTTTGTTAACAGTGATTATAAAAAAAGATTAGATATTGATGTTGTTTTAAATAAACTAAAAGAACTGTAATAATAATATAAAAGCTAAAAAGAATTTTTCTTTTTAGCTTTTATATTTCTGTATATTCATTTCCTTCTTTTAAATATATTCCTTTATATTCTATACCTTCTTCTCTTGCTGCTTTTAATTCTTCTTCTTCATCAAATCTTATACAAATACCACAACTTTGAGTTATGCTTGTTGGCGTTGGCATTATTCTAAAAGAATATCCTTTTGATTCTAAATCACTCTCCGCCATCATTGCATCATATGTATTCTTAAAAACTATTATATAATATTTCATTTTGTCCTCTCCTTCTTAATAGTATTTAATTTAAAATACTATCTTTTTATAACTATATTATATCCAACTTTTCTTTATATACCTACCCTTTATTTTGTTTTATAATTAATATAAGAAATTTAATTATACGAGGTTTACTTATGAAAGTTTATTTAGATAACGCTAGTACAACATTTCCTAAACCATCAATAGTTTCAGAAAGCATCTTTAACTATCTAACTAATGTTGGTGGTAATGCAAATAGGTCTACTAGTTCAAACAGTTTAGAAAGTAATAAAATTGTTTTTAAAACAAGAAAAGCTATTGCTGACTTTTTTAATTTTAATAATCCACAAAATGTTATATTCACAAACAATATAACTACATCTTTAAATATATTAATAAAAGGTATTTTAAAATCTGGTGACCACGTTCTTACATCATCAATAGAACATAATTCTGTTATCAGACCTTTAATTTCATGTTCAAATAGTTTAGATATTGAATTGGAGTTTGTAGAGGCTAATAGTTACTCATTTATAAACCCAAAAGACTTTGAAGATAAAATTAAAGCTAATACAAAGCTTATAGTTCTCACACACGCCTCTAATGTTACAGGTTGTATTCAACCTATTAAAGAAATTGGAGAGCTTTGTAAAAGGCATAATATATTCTTTATAATAGACTCTGCTCAATCTGCAGGGACTGTTCCAATCGATTTTAAAGAACTAAACTTAAGTGCATTAGCTTTTACTGGACATAAAAGTCTTTTTGGTCCTCAAGGAATTGGTGGCTTTATCATTTCAGATGAACTTAATGATATCTGCTCTCCATTTATCGAAGGTGGTACAGGAAGTCTTTCACATGATATTTATCAACCAAATTTTTTGCCAGATAAATTTGAAAGTGGCACTTTAAACATTCCTGGTATTATCGGACTATATAATGGTATTAATTTTATAAATACTACTGGCTTAGATACTATAAAAAAACATAACTCTACTCTTTACAAAAAACTTGGTAATGGGTTACTTCAGTTAGGATACACAGTTTATGGCGATTTAACTTTTGAAAATGCTACAACTTCTCTTTCTTTTAATTTAAAAGATTTAGAGCCATCTGAACTATCATATTACTTAGACTCAAATGGTATTAGTAATAGAGCTGGACTTCATTGTGCTCCTAAAACTCACCAAACTATAGGAACTTTTCCTCTAGGGACAGTTAGATTAAGTATCTCTTACTTTAATACATTAGAAGATATTGAATATGCTCTTTCAATCTTAAAAAATGCTATAAATAATTTTTATTAAGTTTGTTTAAAACACCTCCTATTTGGAAATAATTTCAAATAGGAGGTGTTTTTATTGAATAAAACATTATTACAATTTGATGGAACCGATTCTTCATCCTTTATGGATTTAGGTACAGCCTTATTTAATCACTTGAAATTAATTCATCATACAAATAAAGAAATTATATTGCTTTGTATCGGAACTGATCGATGTACTGGAGATGCTCTTGGACCTTTAGTTGGGGACAACCTGATTGCATCAAGACTAAATAATTTTCATATTTTTGGAACTTTAGAAAATCCAGTTCATGCTAAAAACTTAGTAAATTCAATTGAAGAGATTAATCTTCAATTTAAAAATCCATATATAATAGCCATTGATGCTTCTCTTGGTGAATTATCTAATATTGGAAAAATATCATTAAAAAATTCACCATTATTCCCTGGATTAGCTCTTAATAAAGCTTTACCGCCAATCGGTGATTTAAGTATTACTGGTGTAGTTAATTTAAGTGGTAATTTTGAATACTTAATGTTACAAAACACCCGTTTATATACTGTTATGCTTTTAGCTAAAAATATTTCTAAAAGCATTCTTTATGCAAACAAACTTTTAAATGATTACTCTAAAAATGTAATTAAATTCCCTTCAAAATAGTTTTTTATATTTAACTACTAATAGTAGAATTTTAATTTCATTTGAATCAAATCTCATTTATAGTATAATGTTTCTCAAGAAACATTATGTAAAAAAATGTTTCTTGAGAAACATTGAAGGAGTTATTTAAGTTGTCTAAACTAAGTTATGATTTTTTTGCACGAGATGCTCGTATTGTTACTAAAGAACTTTTAGGTAAAATTTTCATTATAAAAAAATAATCCAGTTTGATTAAATCAAACTGGATTATTTAAGTTTATATTGCTTTTTTAATAGCTTCTTCTAAAACACATTTTTCTTCTTCTGATAATTCATATCTTGAAATACCTTTATCAACTGGCTTTGCATAGCAAGTACTATCATATCTTCCATAAAGACCTGTTAAAATAACACCATCATTATGTCCATCAAGGAATGCTATTGAGTAACTTAAATCACTTCCTACATCATCAAAAGCTTTGTATCTCATAATTGCAACTTTTTGAACACACTCTAATAATTCTTTTCTAGTTTCAGTTACAACTTTTAAAGCTTCATCTGCAACTTCTTTTGCACTATCAATTTTTCCAAGTTCACTAACTATAAGTTGTTCTAAGTTCTTATTATCTACACCCTTCATAAGCTTTCTGTATCTTTTCTCGACACGGTTTAATCCCTTCCATAATACAATTATTAGGATTATTAAAATTACTACTAAGGCTGCCATTCCTATTACGATATATGGTAATAGACTTTGAATGCTACTGATTAAATTATTCACTTTTTTCCGTCCTTCCTAAAATGTTTCTCAAGAAACATTACATGTTTATTAATTCTAAAATTCTATTTAAATCTTCTTCTGAATAGTATTCTATTTCTATTTTTCCTTTTTTGTCTTTATCATCAATCTTTACTTTTGTTCCAAAGTAATCTTGCAACTTATTTTGTGCCTCTTTATAGTAAATATTTAATTCTTTTTTTACTTTTTCTGGCTTTTCTTTTTCATTTTCATAGCTTTTAATTTTTCTTTCAAGTTCTTTTACTGATAAGCTATTATCTATAACCATCTGTGCAAAATTATATTGTAAATCTCCATCTGTTATTGATAATAAAACTCTTCCGTGAGCTTCACTTATAACACTTTCAATTAAATACTGTTGAACTCTTTCATCTAACTTTAATAATCTCATTGTGTTTGTAATAGCTACTCTTGATTTACCAATTCTACTACTTAACTCTTGTTGTGTTAAGTTAAATTCTTTGATTAATTTTTTATAAGCAATAGCTTCTTCAATAGGATTTAAATCTTCTCTTTGAATATTTTCAATTAAAGAAATTTCTAAAACTTCCTTTTCTGTTAACTCTCTTACTATTGCAGGAACTTCTTTAAGTCCTATCATTTTAGCTGCTCTAAATCTTCTTTCACCTGCAACTATAACATATCCTGATTTTTCTTTTCTTAATAAAATAGGTTGTATTATTCCATGATTTTTTATAGATTCTGCAAGTTCTGCTATATTTTCATTGTCAAAGAATTTTCTTGGCTGCTCTGCATATGCCTTTATTTTATTTAATGAAATCATCATTGAATCTTTTTTAGATTCTACTACCGTATTCTTTTTTTCTACCTCTTCAGGTATAAGTGCTCCTAATCCTTTTCCCAATCCAAACTTTTTACTCATTCCTTAATCACCCTCTCATTATTGCTTCTTTAAAAATTCATTAGTTAATTTTGAATAAGAATCTGCCCCTTTACACTTTTCATCATAAAGCATTATTGGCAATCCAAAGCTTGGTGATTCTGCTAATCTTATATTTCTTGGAATAGTTGTTTCATAAACTTTATCCTTAAAGAATGCTTTTACTTCCTTATACACTTCATTACTTAAATTTGTTCTATAATCATACATAGTCATAACAACGCCTTCAATATCAAGTTCTTTATTTAAAGACTTCGTTACTAAATTTACTGTATTTATAAGTTGACCAACACCTTCTAATGCATAAAACTCACATTGTATTGGTATTAGTACAGAGTTACTTGCTGATAAAGCATTTATAGTAAGAACTCCTAAAGATGGAGGACAGTCTATAAATATAAAATCAAATTCATCTCTAACTTCATCTATTTTCTCTATCAAGATTTTTTCTCTATTTTCTCTTCCTATAACCTCAACTTCAGCTCCTGCAAGTTCCATTGTTGATGGGGCTATATATAAATTACTTATTAAGTCACTATGTATAATTACATCATTTAATGAAGTATCCGAAGTTATAACATCATACATTGATGCTTCTAAGTTTCTTTTATCTATTCCAAGTCCACTTGTAGTATTTCCCTGTGGATCTATATCTATCGTTAAAATTTTATGCCCAAGCATTGCAAGGTAAGAGCATAAATTAATATTAGTTGTGGTCTTTCCTACGCCACCTTTTTGATTGAATATACAAATTGTTTTCATAATTAGCTCCTTACTTAGAGCTACACCCCCTCTCACACTTATTATTATATATATTTTCTCTACATAATAAAAGCGTAAAAGGGCTAAAACTCTAATTTCTTAATAAATTTATAATAGAATATTTTGAACTTTTTTTAAAGTTTTATTCAATTAATATTTTTTCTAAAAAATAAGACATCTAATCTAACTAAAGATAGATGTCTTACACACATAAATTACTTTTTCATCTTAGGAATTTTAACTTTTATTTCTATATATTCTTCCTTTTCATCCATATCATATTTAGCAGGTATATTAAATTTATCAAATACCTGTTTTATGCTATTTACATATAACTTTGCTGGAAATGCTGATTTTATATTATTTTTCTTTTTCCCACTTAACTCTTTTCCTGCAATTTTTAAAAGTTCTTTATTTATAAGTTCTTCTGTTTGTCTTACATTTAATTTATTTTTTATAACCTTATCTAAAACTCTCTTTTGTAATTTTAAGTTATCCACAGATAGTAAAGCTCTTGCATGTCTTTCAGTTAAATTGTTATCCACACATAACTTTCTAATTTCATCCCCAAGTTTAAGAAGTCTCAATTTATTTGCAATTGTGGATTGTTTTTTCCCCATTCTTTTCGCAAGTTGCTCTTGTGTAAATCTATGGTCATTTATTAAATTATAATAAGCTTCAGCTTCTTCTATAAAGTTTAAATCTTCTCTTTGTAAGTTCTCTAATAATGCTATTTCAGCAGATTCAGTATCAGTTATATCTATAACTGTACATGGAACCTCTGTTAAACTTGCAAGCCTTGCAGCTCTCCATCTTCTCTCTCCGGCAACAAGCTCAAACATTTGCCCTCTTTTTCTTACAGTTATAGGTTGAATTATTCCATGAACCTTTATTGATTCTGATAATTCTTCTAATGCCTCTTCCTTGAAATATTTTCTTGGCTGATATGTATTTGGAATTATATCATCCACACTAACTTTTATCACTTCATTACTCATTTATAGAACCCATCCCTTATAAAATTCCATTATTTTTCTCTCTTTATATAAATTCGATATTTCCCATTATTTCCCTTTATTTTTTTCAAGAAATAATTCGAGTCTTTATCTTTTAAATCTCTATTATCTACCAATATTTTATCTTTTTCTATTTAATTGGCTTTTTTGTTACATTTCCTGCTTTTCTAGGATATGTTTTAGGACACTCTTTAACCTTTTCCACAACAACAATATTGTGATTTAAATCTGTTCCTTCAACAACCGTTTCATCAATTCTAGCAAGTCTGCCCCCTAAAGTTCCAATAGCATTCTTACTACCTGCAAGCTCTTCTTCAATTGCAGGTCCTTTTAGTGCTACAAAGAATCCACCAACCCTTACATAAGGAAGACAGAATTCTGATAATACTGCCATATTTGCAACAGCTCTAGATGTAGCTACATCAAAATTTTCTCTTAATCCCTTTTGTCTAGCTCCATCCTCTGCTCTTGAATGAATAGTAACTACATTTTTTAGACCTAATTCCTTTACTACTAAGTTTAAAAAATTAACTCTTTTATTTAATGAATCTAGTAACGTTACTTCTACGTCTTCATTCATTATAGCAATTGGTAATCCTGGGAACCCTGCTCCTGTTCCAACATCTATAATAGTTTTTGCATTTTTAAGTTCTGAACTTTTAAAAGCCTTTATACAATCAATAAAATGCTTCGTTATAAATTCATTATCTTCTGTTATTGCAGTTAAATTAATCTTTTGATTCCATTCTTGTACAAGTCTCATGTATTTTATAAATTTCTCATACTTATCTTCATTAAAATCCATTGAAACTTCTTCTGCTGCAGTTTTCATTATATTATAAAATTCCATCTTAAACTCCTTAAATATTAGTTATTTTCTTCTCTTTTATTGTATCCGACCTCTAAATATATTAATAATACAGATATATCAGCTGGAGATACTCCAGAGATTCTTGATGCCTGCCCTATACTTACAGGTTTTATGTCAGATAATTTCTGCATTGCCTCAGTTCTTAATCCTTTTACCTCATAATAATCTATATCCTTAGGTAAAATTTTCTTTTCAAACTTTTTAAATTGAGCTACTTGCTCTAATTGGCTTTGTATATATCCTTCATATTTCGCAATTATATTTATTTGCTCACCAACACTATAATCATAATCAGGTCTTTCTTCATCTAGTTTAGCTAATGAGAAGTAATCTAATTCTGATCTTTTTATAAGCTCATATAATCTAGTTGGCTTTTTAAGTGCTGCTGACTCTAAGCTTTCTAAGAACTCATTATTTTCAGTCTTATTAGTTACTTGAAGATTTTTCAATCTATCTAATTCAACTTCTATATTTTCTTTTCTATTAAGGTATCTGTTATATCTTTCTTCATTTACTAATCCAACATTATGACCAATTTCAGTTAATCTAAAATCTGCATTATCTTGTCTTAATAATAATCTATACTCTGCTCTTGAAGTCATCATTCTATAAGGCTCATTAGTTCCTTTAGTAACTAAATCATCTATTAAAACTCCAATATAAGCATCTGAACGAGTTAAGATTAATGGCTCTTCACCTTTTATCTTTAATGCGGCATTTATACCAGCTACAATACCTTGTGCGGCTGCCTCTTCATATCCTGAACTTCCATTTAATTGTCCTGCACCGTAAAGTCCTTCTATGTGCTTAAATTCTAATGTAGGCTTTAATTGAAGTGGGTTTATTGAATCATATTCTATTGCATAAGCTGCTCTCATCATTTCTGCATTTTCAAGTCCATCTAAAGTTCTAATAACTTTAATTTGAACATCTTCAGGTAATGATGATGATAATCCTCCAATATATAACTCTTGAGTATCATCTCCCTCTGGTTCAACAAAGATTTGATGTCTACCCTTATCAGGGAATCTCATAACCTTATCTTCTATTGATGGACAATATCTTGGTCCTACACCTTTAATTGTTCCATTATAAATTGGTGATCTTCCTATATTTTCATTAATTATTCTGTGAGTATCTTCGTTAGTATAAGTTAAATAACATGATATTTGCTCTCTATCAACATTATCATGCATAAATGAAAACGGAATAATTCTATCATCACCTTTTTGCTCTATCATCTTAGAGAAATCAACTGATCTCTTATTAATTCTTGCAGGTGTTCCTGTTTTAAATCTTCTAAGCTCTATTCCTAAATCTAATAAAGTTTGTGATAAGTCTTTAGCCTCTGAAAGTCCATTAGGTCCTCCTGAATAGCTTACATCACCTATTATGATCTTAGCCTTTAAGTATGTTCCTGTACATAAAACAACGGCCTTACAATTGAATATAGCTCCATTCTTTGATATAGCACCTTTAACAATGCCATCTTCAACAACTAAATCTATTATTTCAACTTGTCTCACGTATAAATTCTCTTGAGTTTCTAAAACTCTTTTCATTCTTTTTTGATACTCAAGCTTATCTGCCTGTGCTCTTAAAGAGTGAACTGCAGGTCCTTTAGATGTATTTAACATTCTTGATTGAATAAAAGTATGGTCTATATTTACAGCCATCTCTCCACCTAAAGCATCTATTTCTCTAACTAAATGCCCCTTTGCAGTTCCTCCAATATTAGGATTACAAGGCATCATTCCTATTGATTCTAAATTTATTGTACAAATTAATGTTTTTAGTCCCATTCTAGAGGCAGCAAGTGCAGCTTCGCATCCTGCATGACCTCCTCCAATAACTACAATATCATAATCTCCACCATTATATCTCATGGTCTTTTCCTCCTATTTTCCACAACAGAATTCACTAAATATCTTATTTACTAAATCTTCTTCAAGTTCATCACCAGTAATTTCACCTAATGATCTCATTCCTGAAGTTACGTATATAGATATTAAATCTAAGAATTCATTTTTCTCTAATCTATCTTTTGCCATTTCACAGTTTTCTAAAGCTCTTATTAAAGCTTGCTTATGTCTATTGTTAGATATAATTAAGCTTTCATTGTCAACTTCTCCGCTAAAGAACATATCTTTTATTTTTTTCTTTAAATCTTCTATTCCAAAACCAGTTTTAGCTGAAATTTGAATAAAGTTTTCAAAATCATTTAAGACTTCTCTATCTATTTTTTCTTCTAAATCAACTTTATTAAGAAGAACAATAGTATTTTTATCTTTTACAGATTCTATAATTTCTTTATCCTCTTCATCAATAGGTCTTGAAGTATCTATCATTAAAACAACTAAGTCAGCCTCTTCAAGCTTTTCTTTAGATCTTTCAACACCAATCTTTTCAACTATATCCTCAGTTTCTCTTATTCCAGCTGTATCCGTTATTTTAACTGGTATTCCATCTAAGTTTATAAACTCTTCTATTACATCTCTTGTAGTACCTGGAATATCTGTTACAATAGCTCTTTGCTCCTGTAAAAGTGCATTCATAAGTGATGATTTTCCTACATTAGGCTTACCTATTATAGTCATTTTTAATCCATCTCTTATTATTTTTCCTTCATTTGCACCTTTTAAAAGTCTATTCATTTCAGTAATAGCCATATCCACACCTTCTAAAACTCTTGGTGGAATTGTTTCATCTGGCTCTTCATCATCTTCTGTAAAATCAACAGCATATTCAATTAAAGCTAAAACATTTAAAAGATATTGTCTAAGCTTATTTATTTCCTGGGAAAGCTTCCCTGAACTTTGCATTACTGCTGACTTCATAGCTAAATCAGTTTTTGCTCTTATAATATCAATAACAGCCTCTGCTTGACTTAAATCTATTCTTCCATTTAAGAATGCTCTCTTAGTAAACTCTCCTGGTTCTGCAAGCCTTGCACCTGCTCTAATAGTTTCTTCTAACACTTTATTAGTAGAAATTACTCCACCGTGACAGTTTATTTCGATAACATCCTCAGCTGTAAAACTTCTTGGACCTTTCATAAAGCTTATAATAACTTCATCTATTACTTCATTATTTTTATCTACAATGTTTCCATATTTCATAGTGTATGTTTTCATATTTTTTATATCAAAATCATTTTTAGCCTTAAATATTGAACCTACAATATCTAACGCCTTTGCACCTGAAACTCTTATTATGGCAATTCCACCCTCACCTTGGGCAGTTGCTATACCACAAATAGTATCAAATTCTTTCATTAGCTTACCTCCTTAAAGTGCTAATTATATAGATTTTACTATATTCTAATTATGTATTACTTTTTTAAATTATAAACATTCAAACCTAATAAACTACTATCAATTTTACAGAAATAAACACTATAAGTCAAAGCTATAATATCTATAATACATATCATCTTTTTCTTATATATTTCTCTACTTAAATCTGTATAAAAAAAGAAAGCCTTAAAAGGCTTTCTAAATCTTATTTAACTTAATGCAACCACAACTTTTCTGTATGGGTCCTCCCCCTCACTATAAGTTGAAATTCCCTCTTCGTATTGAAGTGCTGCATGAATTATTCTTCTTTCATAAGGATTCATAGGCTCAAGCTTAAACGGTCTTTTAGATATTCTAACTTTATTTGCTATCTTTAATGCAACAGCTTTTAAAGTTTCTTCTCTCTTAGCTCTATAATTCTCTGTATCTAGTATAACTTTTTTGTAGCTCATTTCATGATTCTTATTTACGACTAATGATATAAGATATTGTATAGAATCTAAAGTTTCACCTCTGTATCCTATAATTGTTCCCATCTTAGCACCTGAAACATTAATATATAAAGAATCTTTCTCTTCTTTAATACTTACAGTTCCAACTACTCCCATTGAACTCAATAAACTTTCAGTAAATACCTTTGCTTCATTCACATAATCATATTTAACTGTCACTTTTATCTTCGCCGGCTTAGTTCCTATAATATTCAAAAATCCTTTTGAACCTTCATCTAAAATATCTACTTTTACTTTATCCTTAGATACATTAAGTTCATTTAATGCCTTTTCTAAAGCTTCATCTACTGTTTTACCTGTTGTTTCAATAAACTTCATTTGCCCTAGACACCTACTCTCACATGGTTATATATTTAAACTATTTCTTTTTCTTTTTCTTTTTGTTGTTAGATTCTTCGATACTTTCTAAAAGACCAAATTTATCTTTGTTAGATTCAGTAGCCTGTTCATCAGCTTCCTGTTTAGCCTTTTGCTTTTGAAGTGGTCTAACATTTAAGAAATATGTTTGAACTAATTGATATACTCCACTAGTTACCCAGTATATTACTAATAGTGCTGGGAATTTAAGTGAAATGAATCCCATCATTAAAGACATACCAATGTTCATTGGCATCATATTCATACCACTTGCGTCACCAGCTGGATTTGATTTAGTCATCAAGTATGATGGAATAAATGTAAATATTGCTGATAATACCGGTAAAATATATAGTGGATCATGTAAACTTAAGTTTGGAATCCATAAGAAACTGATTCCTTGAGTTTGAGCAGCTACACTTGGATCTGTAAAAGTCCAATATAATGCCATTAATATAGGAAGTGGAATTAACATAGGTAAACAACCACCAGTCATACTAATGTTGTTTTCTTTGTAAATTTTCATTACTTCCGCATTTGCTTTTTGAGGGTCCCCTTTATATTTTTCTTGGACCTTCTTTATCATAGGTTGAAATTCTTGCATTCTTCTCGTTGATTTTACTGATTTAATACTAAATGGTAAAACCAAAGTTTTGATAATAACAGTTAATAAAATAACCGCTAAAACATAACTTAGCCCTGGATTTGTAATTCCTATTGATACTATAAAATGATGTATAGCGTCAAATATAGATACAAATACATTGATTATTGGCTCAATTAATTTCATCATAATAAAATTTTCCTCCCATATTCTATTTTACAGGATCATATCCACCTTTACTTAAAGGATTACAACGTAATATTCTCCAGATAGCCATAAAGCTACCTTTTATTGCACCATATTTTTCTACTGCTTGAAGTGCATACTCTGAGCAAGTAGGCCTATATTTACAACATGGAGAGTACATTGGTGATATCCTGGTTCTATAAAATTTAATTAAAGTTATTACAATTTTCTTCATTTAATAGTCCTGCCTTTTTAAATAAATGCAGCATTGCCTTCTCAACATCATGAAAATTTTTACCTTCTATTTTTGTTCTTGCAACAAAAACAAAATCATAACCCTTTTTTAATTTTACTTCATTTAATCTATAGCTTTCAGAAATAAGTCTTTTACTTCTACTTCGTACAACACTATTCCCTACTTTTTTACTTACTGAAATTCCTACCTTATTATAAGGTAAATTTTCATTATCTTTATTTTTTCTATTTTTAAATCTATATAATACTAATAAATCATTAGCTAAAGATGATCCTCTTCTATATACGAGTCTGAATTCATTATTTTTTCTCAATTTGTATATCATCTGTAATTCAATACTCCTTTTTTTCTACTAAAGTGTAGAAAAAAGGCCACTAAATTGCGGCCCTTATGCTGTTAATTTTTTTCTACCTTTTTGTCTTCTTGCTTTAAGAATGTTTCTTCCAGCTTTAGTTTTCATTCTCTTTCTGAAACCATGTTCTTTTTTTCTTTGTCTTTTTTTAGGTTGGTATGTCATGAACATTTGCACTACACCCCCTTCGAAATTTTTTATTATAGAAAAATAAATATACTTTTCTTTTTACCTTACCATTATATATATCTGATTCTGATATGTCAAGAATAAGGATAATTGTTGATAAATATCTTTGTTAATCCTACTTTTTGTGGATAACTTATTGAAACC
>NZ_JBOFRG010000314.1:0-2186 GCF_051650885.1 Clostridium sp. | reverse complement strand
TGTGCTCTGACAGTTTTTCCTTTCCAGTAGTTTGGAAATGAAGAGCTTTGAAACCAAGAGACTCTGTGGGACTTGTGGATCTCTTGTGGTGTTTTTTTTCTTTATGACAACACAGAGGCAGCACGTTCAGCTGGAGATCACCTGGGCTCTAAAAATGTAATATGATCTGAACACCCCTATATTCTGTCCAAATCAAAAGAGCATCAAAAGCCTAAGAAAGGGAAATGTGTAATTCATTATGTTCCTTACTTTTCAATGAAACCCTTAAATTCCAAATGATGTTTGAATAATACCTTACAACTAGTAGCATTTACCAACCCTGAACCTAAACCCGACCAACACACAACAACAAACATGACAGGTGCAATTATTTTTTTTCCCAGAGGTCACTTTAAATGGCTCTCAATAGAAAGTATTCAGTAACTTATACAGTCAGCACAGTTTTATATGGCTGTAATCCAGTCACTTCTATATTTGGAGTCTCACAGTGACACTGAGAGCCAGAGAGCCACCAACACTGACAACTTCAGAGAAACTTTACAAAAAATCTGATACTTTCAAGTGGAAGCAGTGGAAATCTGGGATGAGAGAAACAGAGCTTGCGAGCCCGGCAGGATGCCAGCTGTGTTGTTAATACTGAATTCACACAAAACTGCAGGTGTGGAAGATAAAAAAGTGGGTTAATTTAAAATTAGAAACCTCAACAACATCTGTTGGCTGTCAGGCTTTGTATTAGCAGGATTCTCATTTTCAATGTCAGAAACCAAAAAGTCAGCCTCAGTGTAGTGATTTAACTCCATGCAGTTATTCCAGTTCACCCAAATAATATATTATGTTATCCATCCATTACATGAGTATGATCTCAAACTAATGGAAGATTTAAATTGGCACTGCTTTCTTCTGACTACCACACCAGCATTTGCAGCCCATCGATCCTCAGCAGAACCAAACCTTGTAATTCTGATCTGGGTGCAGATCTGCTCAAGACTGTCAAGTGTGCCTGTAAAAATCCACCATAAGAGGGTAAGAAGCCCTTTCAACCAGGCGGTTCTGGTCCAAAACATGGTATCTGTATAGTGGAAGGATTTTCTTTCTGGATGTGGATGTGATGCAATACAATTGAAACACCTGTGAAGTCTTTGCTTCACATGTTTCTGTGAGGTTGAATCCCTGACAGCTAAAAGATGTCAGACTCACTGGAGCTCAGCCTTTACAGCACTTCACCTGTTTAAAGCTGCAGCCAGGGGAAGAAGACAAGGACACTTTTATCCTCCATCTTGGGATGTAAAAACTAAAACATGACTCAATAACACCTTACACTGCTAATGTCTGAGACACTGATGCTACTTTACCTTCCTTCACTGTTAGACTGTGTGTGCTGACTTTCAGCCAGCCAGAGTCTGGCCTATGAAATATGCAACAGCCAAAAACACATCACAGGGTCAAAGGTTTGAATCCAGCTGGGTAACTCAACAGATGGCTGTCTGGCTGCATTACAAGGAGGGCAACAATGAAGGAGGAAGCCTGGAAGTCCAAAATCTGGGAGCAAACAAAGATTAACAAGGGCTGTAATAAATGGTAACACATGGACAATATGTAACGTTGTTCATTAAACAACTATGCATCTAAGTATAAAGTCATACAAAAGTGATATATGGCTGATTAATGTACTTTCTGTCCAATATTTCAACCCCTCAGCCCAACAGTCACTAAACATGTAAAACGGACTGATAGATGATGTGTCTTTTTCCTCATTACAGCTCCATTAAGCCATCTGCTGATCAACTCTGATTTAAAAGCACAGAAGAAAACTCAGACATCACAAGAACAAGGCAGAGTAATGGATGATGTCTTCATTTATCTTTTTTCAAAATCAAACTGATGTGGATTTTGCCTGAAGGAAGTATTTTATTTTTATTTTCTCCACTGACACACTTTTCACTTTATCTTCCACTGACCAACATTCATCCTCCTGTGCAACACAGTATCACAGCAGTTCGTCACGAAATTTAATCTATTTGTGTACGTACAAATTTTCCATTTTTGGGTTTCACACGGGAAACAAACCCCACTCTCCCATGTGAAAGTCCTGTTTGACCTATCCATCCACCCCGACTGCCTCCCTACACAGACTTTGCCGCTCTTTATACTACATTTGTCCTTAATACTTTGAAAGTCGTTCTGAG
>NZ_JBOFRG010000313.1:0-58222 GCF_051650885.1 Clostridium sp. | reverse complement strand
ATTTTCAAAGTATTGTCCTCCTAATCTCTCGTTCACTTTTCAAACTATAATCTATTATATGTTCTTTCTATGTAAGATGAAAGAACCACTAAACATCATATTTATGAGATTAGTGGTTCTTCTTTATTCTATCAAATTTCTTATACATATATAAGCTACAAATTTATTACAAATTTTACCCACTTTATATTTTTTATATAAAAATAAAGCTACCATATTAATGATAGCTTTATCTTTGACGTACATTTATATAATCTATGCTTCTATATTTTCTAAATCAGCAATTATCATGTTTACTACTTCTAATTTTGCTTTTGCAAAATCATTGCTTGGTAACCATTCAATTCCCATCTCTAGACATCTTTTAGTTTCTTTATATTCATTTAATAAATTTTTTACGTTATTACTCATCTTAATATCTCCTCTTTTTTAAATTGTTCTTGTAAAAAAAACTTTGCATATTTCAGAATCATCCATTCTAATTATTTCGTACTTTTTATTTTTATTTAGTATAAAAAACTTTGCATAAATATAATAATCATAATAAAAAAAAATTTTTTTTAGTATAAAAAACTTTGCATAAATTTTATTTTATATCTCTATTTTAAACAATTCTTGATAATGGATATCAAAAAACTGACAATCAATATTGTGTATTTTAAGCTTATAACAGATTAACCTCATTCCGCTAGTCCAATCCGAACTTAGAATTTATTTAATAGTTTATGTCTATCTTTCTTAATATAAACAGTATTAGTTCTCTTTTGTTTTTATAATATTTTTGGTCTCATTAAACATTACATTATAGCTTCTATCAAGCTTATTTTTAACAAAATTAGTACTGTCATCAATATTAGCAAATGCTAGATAATATAATCAATTTTGGGAGGTATCACTATGAGTAATGTAACATCAGTATTATCACAAGCAAAAGCCTTGTCAGAACAAGAAGAACAAGAATTATTAACTCAATTAGAAGAATATCTTGTTTTAGGTTCTCAAGTTGTACAAGTGACTAAAGAGGGCAAAGAGATGAGATTTTCTAAAGGTAGAGTTTGTTGTCATTGTAATAGTACTGATGTAGTTAGAAATGGAAAAAGAAATGGCATTCAAAGATATTTATGCAGAAATTGCAGAAAATTATTCTCCGATTTAACTAACTCTGCTACTTACAGAAGCAAGAAAAACTTAGATAAATGGCTTAGATATGCAAAATGTATGTTAAATGGTTTTTCTATAAGAAAATCTGCCCAAGAAGTAAAAATTAACATTGCAACATCTTTTTATTGGAGACATAAGATACTTAACTGCATCAGTGAATTTCTTGGTGTAGGTTCTGTTGATGGTATAGTTGAAGCCGATGAAGTTTTCTTTGCTTATTCTTATAAAGGTACGAAACCAGCTAATATGCCAAGACCTTCTCGTAAAAGAGGTAAACAAGTTAAAAGCAGGTGTGTGTAGGGACTGCTCTTGATAGGCAAGGAAATATAATAATTGAATTATTATGTACTGGTAGAGTTACTACTAATGAATTAGAACTCTTATATGAAAATCGTATAGGGGCGCAATCTATTCTATGCACAGACTCGCACAAGTCCTACATTCAGTTTGCTATAGATATGGAATTAGACCACAAGAGAATTAAAAGAGGCAGACATAAGGAAGATATATACCATATAAATCACATAAATAGCTTACATTCTAATTTAAAGAGATGGATGAGCCGATTTAACGGTGTATGAAAAGTATTTTTTTATGAAATTAACATGTATCATCAAAATTTAACATAACTCCTGCCAAAATTACCTTTAATCAGATTCTGTTTTAAAACATCCTATTGAAGTTAATAAATATACACTGAATATGAGAGTACAAAGTATTTCCTCTAATTCATATGTAATTATATGGAACACCACTCCTATTATAAGGTATAATGAAATTATCAATTATGATGATGATATAAAATCAATATAATATATGTTTTATAAATATAGGGGGTGATTATGAATATGATTATAAACAATGGGTTACTTAAAAATTTAGAAAAATTACATACAACAGAATTGGGTGTTGTACGAATTAAAAAAAATATTTCTTTATGTACAGATGATGTGGTTGAATGGTGTAAAAATAAAATAAAATCACCTGAAGCTATTATTGTAAGAAAGGGTAAGAATTGGTATATTAATATAGATGGCGTTATTATAACAGTAAACGGATATAGCTACACAATTATTACAGCACATAGGGAGCGTAAATGAAGTATTATATAGATAAATTGGAAGAGTTTTCAGTTATAGGACAAGAAATTGAACTTTCAAATTTTCAGAAAATAAACATTCAAATTAGCACCAGGTTTTGGACACAATTTAATGTCAATTTGAAGAAAGCCTATTTATCACAATACGGAAATTGGGTTAAATATGCTTTTACAGAAAGACGAGCGAGAAAGCTATTCTATTATTGTGCTATACCTACGAAAACAGTTACGCCAAAACATTTTATGTTAAAAGAAGTTAAAGCACATAGATATTTAGTTGTTGAACATACAGGCTCTATGGATAATATTTATGCTACTTATAGAAAATTTTATCAAGAAATATTACCTAATAACAATTACAGACCCATTCAAAGTGATTTTTTACATTTTGAAAAATATGATTATCGCTTTAATTGGAATAGAGATAATTCTATTATCAATATTTATATTCCAATAGAGGGTTAAATGACTTCTAAACTGTTCTGTTATAACATTATAGTTTAGAATAAAAGTGGACAAGTTAATTATCCACTTTTATATACTCTGTTATCAACCTTCATTTAAAACATAGCCTTTAGTTTTTATCACAAATTTTTTTTAAATATTTTTTTGTTAATGGAATTTTATCTATTTTTTTCTGTAAAATTGCTTTACAACCTACTATCTTACCAATTTTAGATATCGTTATTTTCCTTATTACTTTTTCCTTTCTTGATTTTTCATATATCCCCTCTATCTCATTTAATATATTTAAATCTTTTTCTTTCCAATATTCAGTAAATTCTTTATTATTTCCTCTCTTTATTTTTTGAGGTAAATTTTTCATAAGCCATTCTTTATTATTTCTATATAAAAATGCATACTCTTTCTTCAATTTCTGCCTTAACTCTTTTCTATTTTTTTGTGGATATTTCTTTTTATACTCTATCAATGTATTTTTGTATGTTTTCTCCATAATATTCTTATGTTCACTATTTTCAAAATTTCTTTTAACTCTAACTTTTTGCTTTGAACTTAAATATATTGCTCCGCCTATTTTATGTGCATATTTAATCACAGTATCTCTGTTACATTTCATCTTTACTGCTAATTCCTTTATTGAATACTCTCCAGTTTTCAAATACATCATTAGCCTTTCCTTTCATACCTCCCCATACTCTATAATTCTTTCTCTCCCTTCTGATTTTCTATCAGTTCCTTTTGAATATCTCATTCCACAACTACACTTAATTTGTGCTATAACTTTTTTACTTTTGTAATCTTTTTTATAAGAAACCTCTACCCCATTATTTGTCATGAAATTATTACAAAATTGATTTAAGCATCCTAATTTTTCACTTTCCCCTTGCTTACAACTTATAAATGTTTCTACATCTCCAGCTAAAAATATCATATATACTATCCATCTTAATGGTTCTACCTTCTCACTTGATTCTAATAGAATTTTATTCAACCAATTTTCATAATTATCTAATTGAACATCACATTTAAAATTATTTAAAAATTCCTCTTCATAATATATTTCAAATTCCTTAAATAGCCTTTCTCTATCAACTTTCTGATATTCAGTCTTTAATCCCTTCCTTTTTAACCAATAATCTTGCATTTTATATAACTCTTTCTTGTTTAATTCTTTTGTATCATTTAAAATAAGTTCTATTCCTTGTGCAATCCTATGTAATCGACTTTCATAAATACCTTTCACATATTTTTCAACTAAGTCTTTTTCTATAATTATATATTCATTTGGTTTAATCTCTTTTGGGTAAACTTCGAGCATACATTTATGTTTCGTGCAAACCAACATACCTTCAATCTGGTGCAATTTATGTATATACGCTTCTCCAATTTTATCAAACTCTTCTCGTGCGCACTTTGGACAATAATATATATCTTTTTTTCGACAAACCCCACCTGCTATTTTTCCTGCTCTATATTCACACTCTATCGTACTTTTAGTTAAACAATCTCTTCTTAAATCATTCGCAACCTTTTCTTCCATAAAAACACATTGATAATTTATCAATGTGTGATTCCCTATTAATTCATCTTTCTCTAATCCAAGATATTTTCCAATTCTCATATAGAAGCTTTCTAAATATCCTTGAAAATAAACTGTTGCAACAAAATTTTTTTGTCCAAATAATTCATTTTTAGTATCTCCTATAGAGTTATTCCCTGAATATCTATGATATCTTCCAATAAAACTATATATTATCTCGTCCTCATAAATTCTAGGTAATATTGAAATCATTAAACTTTAAAATCCTCCTTTATATATTTTTCTGCAAACCCCTTTTCAACTCGGCTTTTCTTAATTTTACGCTCATTTTTTACATCAGATTTTATTTCTTTTGATAATAATTCCGTACAAATTTTTTTAAGCATGACTTTTTTCTCTATTTTTCCTTTACTATTTATATATATATCTTCAAATATAGGTATTATATCTTTTTCATTTAACCCCATTGCTGATAGCATAACTATAACTTCTGATTTTAAGTCATTTTTTCTTTGTATCTTCTCCTTCGTTATTGCTCTCGCTCTTTTTAATTCATTTTCATCGACTACTTGTAATGCTTCATTAACTATTTCCTTCCAATCTCCCGCATATAAATCATCATATTTCGCTAGCGCTTTAACATCACCTCTTTCTATTGCTTCAATTGCTTCAATAGTTATACTAAATTTTTCTTTAGCAATTTTCACTATATCTTGTATCCTTATCTTTTCTTGTTCTGATGTAATTGCATATATTTGAACACTCATAAAAATTTTAATGATTCTATCTACTATTCCTCCTGTTTTTTGATACATTACTTTTTTTATTTCATCTGTTAATTCTGTTGTTTTCTTAGTCCACTGATACTTCCAAAGTGTTTCTAAAAAAATATCATATTCTTCACCTTTGAGACTATCCCACTTAATAATTCCACTTCCATTTATTCTTCTTCTATGCCTAAAATCCCCTGTTATAGCTCCTTTATACGCCTTATATGTACCTATGTAAACTATAGGTACCTTACATTCATTTGTTAATGATAATAGAAAATCCATAAATTCATTTCTTTTTACACACTTACTCAAGTTTTGAATCTCATCTAAAATAATTATCCCGACTCCATGCTTATAAACTAAGTGCTTAACAGATGCAACCATATAATCTACCCCTCTATTCTGTTTTCCATGCATCTCTAGGTATTTTGTTCCTAGTACCTCATCAAATTCTTGAAATATCTTTTGACAAAGACCTTTAATTGCCCCATTATATGTGCATTCTATTTTTAAATATGGTACTTGTAAAAAATAAAAACTGCTATCATTCTCACCCCTATGCTCTATCACTCGTGGATAGTATTTTAAAATTTTTGTAATAGCTGTTGTTTTTCCTCCTCCACTTATTCCTATAATAGAAAATCCACTTGGAGCACTCGCTCTATTATCTATCAATTTTAAAAGGGATTTTCCTTTTTTCTTATCTGCTAAGTTTAATAAATCCCTTGTATACTCTGAACTTTCTATATGTTTATCTACATACCCATGCCTTAATGCTATTGATATCATTTGCTCTGTCTTAATATGATGTGCTATTGGTATTATGATATTTTCTAGCCTACAAACTGCATTAATTCTATATCTTTCAGATTCGTCTTTTTCTTTTTCATCATAAATAGGCATCTCACAGATATCTCTAAAAACTTGCTCTATATTTCTCTCAGGTGGTAACGCTTCAATTAACTTATTCCCTGTGAATGTAGGCTCTTCTTGCTTAGTGTATCTCGCCATAACATACATACTATTCATCATATACTCACTATTTTTTTCTTTAATTTCCATTCTTCAACCTCTCCCTCAGAAAATCTATAGTTTTTTTATTATATATGTCTTCAACAATTTTCTCTGATTTGTTTTCCTCATGTTTTTCAATCTCTTGTTTTTTGTACAATTTATTTATTAAATTCACCTCCTCATTCATTAACAATTTTTCATTCTTTCTATTATCTTTTATTCCTCGTATAGTCTTTTTACTAACCTTGGTCTTTTTAGCTGCTGCTATTATATTTTCTATTTCCTTATCAAAATTTATATCAATATTGTTATTGTGCTTTTCATATTCTAGCTTTTTAATACCAGTATTATAGTTATAATCCTCTACTTCATATACTGTAACACCTTCAAATTTTGTATTTCGTGTCATTGTTTCAATCAACCTAGCTTCTTCATATCTTCCTCTATCCACTTCTATCCAAATAACCGTAATATTTCTCTCATCATATCTTATGTTAACATAAAAATTTTTTTGAGATTGGGCAATAAAACACCAATTTTTTTCAATTGCATATTCACAATTATAGAATAACCCTTTAAATTTAATTCCCTTTCGTTCAACACATGCCCTATCTTTCCTTAATAAATTTAAAACTAAAGTTTTCTTTGGCACATTTCTCAAATTTCCACTTAGGTTCTTAATTCCCCAATTCCATATTTCTTGTGGAATTGGCTTCACTCCATCCTCCAACATTTTTTTTGTTAACGGATAATCAATACATTGATTATTTCTTTTTCTAACTGCCAGTATCATTATCTTGGTAAATTCTTCTATATTTAAAATTGCTTCTTTTCTATAATCCTTACTTCCTCTCTCTAAAAAATCTTTCTTCACAGCACCTGGCATATAATGCTTTATTTCTAAATTTATAACATTAAAGAATTGTTCTACTATCCCTTTCGCACACCCCATATAACTAGGTGTATTTTCAATAGTAATTTTTAATCCTTCAATAATATTGTTACTAATTGGACACACCATTTCACCTCTATCAGCCAACAAAATTGAGGGTAACCCTTTTACATTCCATTCACCATCATTTAGCTCAATTCCATATTTTTCACAATACTTTTGTTTATCTTCCATGCAGTTATACAATGTTGTTGCGGCACCATTCCATGATGGACCTTCGAGTCCTACATGAAGCCCAACAATCATTCGACTAAATGTATCGACTATCATATAAACTACTGGTCTTCCTATTATAGATGCTCTATCTACTGAACTTACTAAGTATACATCACCAATAGTAGCATCAATTTGATATCTTGCTCCAGGTCCTTTTGTTTCAAAAATACTATCGCTTTTTATTTTTTTGTAATTTAAGTCTACTTTTCTATTTCCAATCTTCGCTCTTTTTTCTTTCTCAATATCACGTTCCTTATAATACCAATATTTAAACTGTGCATATGATGGAATTTCATCATCAGCTTTCACTTTATATTCTGTACCATCAAAAATTGTAAATTCATTTCCTAACATTTTTTTATACACTTTCTTTAATGAAATAGTATTTGTGCTCAAATAATATTTTGCTATATATTTGTTAAATATTTTCTGAATCTCTGGTGTTATATTTATTCCAACTGCATATCCTGTAAGTTCAGTTATTACATTTTTTCTTCCTCTTTTTTTGATTCCCACACTTTTTACTTTATTCCTTCCTCCACATGAATTAAACCTCGGTATCAATGAATATTTCACTTGTCCCCCTTGTAGATATCTCATAATGTATCTGCGAACACTTTTTTCAGAACTCTTACATTCTTCTACACACTCTAAAATTGCTTTTCTTCTTTTTTTTCTATCTCTACAAAAAGTTTCCATACTTAATTTTGAAAAAATATTTTTTATAACTTCTAATCCTTTTCTCATAACTCTTTTTTCAGGTTTTGTTAACTCTTCTTCTTCAACAATCATCCCTTCATCATCAATCATATATTTTGCTCCATTAGCAAATGCCATTTCCATATCATTATTTGTGAGACATCTTATATCTTGTTTAATAGTATTTAATTTAATAGCATAATATATCATATTATCTCCACTCACATAAAGAATCCTAAATACTTCCCCTTCACTTAATTCAATAACATCATTAATGCTCATTAATATCATGATAATTTTCTCCTTTAAAAATTTTAATTCCATCATAATTTAATTTTATATTCATATTTACTTTAATTATTTTCTTTAGTATCAAAAAATTTAGAATACGTATCCCTTCTCCACATTGTAAATTTTGCTCTTTTTCTAAACTTCCAGTTGCTTCTAGTACATTATTCTTTTTCAAAACCTTTAATAATAACTCAGTAATTACTCGTTTCTTTTTTTCGATTTCATAATCACTCTCTTCATACCAAAAATAATCCATATATATTTGATATATATTCTTTGCTTTAGTCATTGGCATATTCTTTTCTGTTACTATTCCCCATTCAATATTTCTTTTTTCCCAAAATTCTTTTTCTATCTGCAGTTTTTCTAGTGTTCTTTTGCTCTTTATATCACTAGAACTTTTTATAGCTCGTGCTATATTTTTAGACTTGCCATTTTGATTTAATGTTATTATAAAGTCTGTTGTCATAACCACTTTTTCTTTACTATTTTTAGGTGGATGTGTTACTCCAAACTCTTCCGCAATAAGCTTTGTACATTCTATAGATAATAATGGGTACTGCTCTCTAATATCTATTACTTCATCCTCCCATTGTCTTAATACGAAGTAATACAATTCCAAATCAGACATAAATTGATATACCCTTCTTATTTTCCATCCTAAAATTCTATGAGTCCTTCCTTTTGACCCAAATTCATGAACCTGTATCCATGGAGAGTATTCTTCGAAATATCCAGTTCCTCTTTTTTCTTTTCGTTTTGCTTTATCTGTTTTTCTTCTCATTCTAAATCTCCCTATAATTCACACTACAATTATAAACCTTTTTATTACATTTTATACACTTTTTAGATGTTTTAAAAGCTATTTATACTAAAATAAATAGCATTAAGTAAATATATTTTTACTTAATGCTATTGCTCGCAATCTTAACTATCTCTTTATTCCTTAGAAAATTTTCTAATTCTAATCAAATTTATTAGAAAGACTTATTATTTCTAAAATAACAAGTCTTTCTCTATTTTTTATTTACAATATGTTTATTTGCTCCTTCAACCTTTGTTTTATATAATTACTACAAGTTATTTCCTCAATATTAATACTTTTTATTTCCTTCTTAATATCAAGTAATTCCTCACTTTTTACATATCTCTCCAACAAAATAGCTGTTTCTCTCATAAACCCCATACACATTAAATCCAAAGTTTTTTTTCTTGCTGCTCCAAACTCCAAATATAATGGATAATTAGGCATTTTAGCTATTAATACTTCTTTATTTTGTAATTTCAAAATTTCTTTCAAAATTTCTTGGTATGCATAAATATATTTACTCATTTCATAACGTATATCTGTATTAATCACCTTCAATGCCGTACTTATTTCATTATTTATTTTTTCATTGTCCATTAAAGCAATATTTTTATTTTCAAAAAGAATTTGTCTAAAACTATTTTCTCTTATCCATTTTAATGCTTTGCTAACAATATATCCTCTATACGCTACGCTTTTATATTTATTCTCTAAAAATATTTCACTTATAATTCCCAACACTTCCATCAATTTCTTGTTTGCATTCTTTGCAAATGGATTTACTAATATACATTCCTCAATATTTTCACAATCATTCATTTTCTCCCATAATAAATTTAATTTTTTTAAATCTATTCCTATAAGTTTTCTTACTATTTTTTCTGGCACTTTATTTTCCTTAATTTTTATTTCTATCAATTTATCTATTTTTTCAATTTTTTCGTCTTCTTTTTTTAAGAAACCTTCAATAACTAATGTACTTTCTATATTTTCATAAATTTTCTTCTTATTTTTATCTAAAAACTCATTATCTGCTTTTTCTATATAATTTTCTAATTGTTTTTTTTCATTATTAATTATTTCTTCCTTTGCAAAAACCACTCCCCCAATATCTGCCCTTCTATATTCAGGAAATTCTTCTGTTAACTTAAGATTTATTAATATAATATTTCCACATACATCATACTTCATCCGCCCTGCTCTTCCAATTAAATTCCAAAATTCTAAATTTGTTAATTCATCATTTTTCTTTTTGGTCTCATATACATATATATTATTTGCTTGAACATTAACGCCTGCTAGCAAAGTTGTCGTACATGCTATTACTTTTAACTTTCCTTTTGTTGCTAATTCCTCAATGCCATTTTTGATAATACTTGGTATTCCACTAAAATGGTATGCTACACCTCTTTTTATTAAATCAACCAATTCATATTGTTCACATATATAACTTTTTAAAAATTCTACAAATATTTCAATTTCACTATCTATTACTTCCTCCATCTCCTTAGCTATCTCTATAGCTATCTTTCTAGCTTCACTCGGTATTTTAGAATAAATAATGGAATTTTCATTATTATTAAAATTTCTAAAAATATAGGCAATCTTTTTCTCTTTCCTACTTAAATCTTCTTCTCTATACGGAAACTCCCCAATATGACTATTTTCATATCTTATTTCCATTTTTGATTTTCCTCTAATTCTTTCTAAAGATATTAAATTTTGATTAACAGTTCTAAACTCCTCTTTTTTACTATAACTTTTTTCCAAGTTAAACTTTTCTATAAATGTTTCAGGATTACCAATTAATGGTGCTAAGAATATAATATTGCATTTCTCCCATCTTCGTTTCGCATTATTAATAACATACTCAAGTAATACACCTCTCGCACCACCGCCTATTTCCTGTGCTTCATCCACCACTATAACATTTATATCTAAATTTATTCCTTCTTCAAAAAAAATTTGATTTAGTCGTTCTTGTGTAAGCACCAATATGCATCTATCTTTTAAATCTCCTTCTTCAATATGTGACGTACAACTTAGTGTTGTCTCTTTACTTAATCCTATATTTTTCAATTCTCTTTGAAAATCTGTCATTACTTGACTTATTAAAGCTCTCGTCGGTACTACATAAATAATTTTCATTACCTTTTCTTTGGATATCATATCAATAATATTTTTCTGCATTAGATATGATTTTCCTGCAGATGTTGAAGCTGAAATACTTACATTTTTATAATTGTTAATCGCATCATTTAACTCTGCTTGAAACTTATTTAATAAAACTTTTTCATTTCCAAGATTTCGTAAATATTTTCTTCTGTGTCCAAGTTCTTCCATTCCTGAAAAACCACTTCCACTCAATTCTACTTTGTCTTTCTCTTTTCTTCTAAGAACATCTTCAAATGTAAAAATTGTTAATCTATTTAATATATCACTACATCGCTTTATTATTTTTTTATCTTTAACTACAGTTGTTATTATTGTTGCATATTCTAATGCTAACTCCACATAATCATTATTTTTATATCCTATTAATAGCTCGCTAAGAGCAAGTCCATACTTTATTTCTTCTAAATTAATTTTTTCAATTACTTCATTCTCCAAAAATTCTTTTTTTATATAAAGTATCGTATATTTTTTATTGATTTCTTTTAAATATTTATACTCATCTTTTAACATTATCTCTCTCCAGTCCAAATTTATTAAATTCATTTACTGGTAATATAAATAAATTCAATTTTTTTTCACTAATTGTCGATACCATATACTTATAACTTTCATTTTGAATGTCGTCCATATATTGTCGTTGTATAACTCCTTTTTTATTTGTTATGTTTTTTGCCTTCTTGTACATTTTACTGTTATACATTATTAATGCAATAATTTCTATCTCTACCCCAGAATATCTTTTTTCTACCGCTTTTCTTAATTCATATTGCTCTATATATCCTAGACAAGCTACTGCCTCACCATCAAGTTGTATGTCATTTAAATTTATCAAAGTACTATCTTCTCTACTCATACTTGTAATTAAATTTTCAATCCCTTCTTTCAAATTTTCACTATAACTGATGAACGGAATCAAAAATTTTATTTTCCCTTCGCCATTATGTCTACTTATGAATATATCTCTTTCATAAAACTCTCCATTTCTCTCACACAATATTTTTCCTATTTTAGGTGCAAACTTTTTTCCTTCTGCTAACATCCATAGCACTATATACATACTATTAAAATCTTTACCTATATATTCCTCTACTATTGCTATTTTTTCATTAATATCTCTAAAATATCTACCTGTCCTTTCTACACTTTCATCATCTAATAATAATGCATATTTTTCTAGTACTTCAGTTATTTCATTTAAGATATGCTTTTCATTGATATTATTTTCAAAATTAAAACAGTTTGGTTCTATTTTTTCTATTGCTTCTCTATGTTCGATATCTCTATATAACTCTTGACATCTATTTTTATTTTCTCTAACTCTCTCATTTAACCTTTTTCCTATCGTCGCCCTTGGAAAGCCCGTTAATAATTCCTCTTCTTTTTTTTCTATTAAATAATTTATTATTTTATCAAATGAAATAGCTTCTAATCTTGTTTGAATTCCATCACCATAAATTTCTTTTAAAACAATTCCCCTAATGCCATCACTACTCCAAACAGGAGCTCCTGATATTCCCTTCCAACTTCTATCATCATTGCAGCCTCTAATCATAAGTGTTTCATCAATTATTTTATCTCCATATTCTGTCGGATACTCTTCTAGCTTTAATTTCATCCCCTCCGATTCCTCGCTATATAGATTTGTATAACCATATGTATAACTTTCCTTCTTAGTCCTCCCTAAATCTATATTAAATTCTATACTCCTCCTATCAAAAACCTCTTCATCAAATATAACAATTGCAAAGTCCAACTCTTCAATTTTCTTCACATTTGTGAAGCAATATTTCTTTTTTATCAACTCTACATAACCCTTCTCAATATCTTTAACACAATGTCCAGCTGTACACATTTGTTTATCATTTATAAAAAATCCTGTTCCTAAAAATTCTTTGTTATTACTATATATTTTACATATATAATTTTTATTCATTTCCATATTTTACACCTCTATAAGTATCCCTTCTTGTTCAGGCATTTCTATTTCATAATTTAAACTCTGTTTCAGTTCTTTTTTATTCAATTTACTTTTCACATCTTCTCTTAAGTAATTAAATATAATGGTTTTATATTCTTTCTGATGATAAATTATTTTACTTAAGCATTCCATATCTGGATGGTTAAATCTGTGCCCATTTGTAGATATTAAATATTTATCTGACTTGCAAATACTAAAAAACTCTTTGTCTGTATTATTTTTGCTACCATGATGACTCACTTTAACTAAATCTACTTTTAAATTATCTATATTTTTATCACTCATATATTCTTTCAATGCATTCACTACATCCTTACCGTTAGCATCACCTAAAAATAATATTTTTTTATCAAATATCTCTATCAAAAATGCAATTGATGAATTATTCACAACACTATTTTTATTTCCATCATAATCTGCTAGCTTTTCTATATCTAGCCCATTATTCCCACAATTATTCTGCACTCTTGTTGCAATATAATCATTACTTTTAATAAATTTATAAAAACTATTGATTTCATTTGTGTCATATTTCAACTTTACGTCTCTCATGTGTGCTATCCATGCCAAAAACAACTCATTTACTCTCTCTATATTCGGTGATAATAAAATAATTTTTCCCAAACCATTTAATATTTTTATTTCTTTATATTTTTTAGCATCACAACAAATTAGAGTATGATTTTTATTCCATACCTCTAAATAATTCTCATACAAATAATTGGAAATTGTTTTTGCTTTTGCATATCCTACCTCTCCTTGTTTCCCTTTGTTTTCACTAATATGCTCCATTGTCGTTTTTATTTTTTTATATTCATATATTTTATATAAATCATTAAACCATATCTCTTTTATATCTATTTTCGGTATCTGATTCAATATTTCTAAAGCTCCTCCAATATGGTCTTCATCAATATGTGTCAATATTAACATATCCAATTTTTTTAATTCTTTCTCTTTTAAACAATTTAAGTATGTTCTCTTAAATCCACAGTCAATCAAAATCCGATATGTTTCCATATCATTAATTATTTCTAATAAAAATGAATCTCCATAGCTTGCTGGGAAACTTGTTACTTCAACCTTTTTCATTTTCCTCACCTCTCAAGTTTAATATTACTATTTATGATATATATTTACAATATTTGCATCTAATTTATTTACTCATTCCTTGGACACTAAAAATAAGCATAATAGAAACCACAGGTTCTATTATGCTTATTTTATTATTCCAGATTATATCTTACTATCATATCATCTAAATCTTCTTTGAACTTTTTATATAAATAATAATATTCTTTTGAATATATTTTTCTTATTTTTTTTTGTGTGCAATTTGGAGTATTTTTTATATAATCTTCAATTACTTCTATATGTTTCATTTTTATCTCCTCACTGCAAATTCCATTATTACCAAGTTTCTTTGTTAAATCCATTCTCCTATCAGTATTTACTAATTCTATACAATTTTTCATCTGCGCAAACTTAATTATTGCTCGTTCATCACACTCCATTAATTTAGATATATTTGCTAACTTTTCTTTCCTTTTTATTAGTTTCAAACATTCATCTTCCCATTTTTCCCCATAGCTAATAACTTTTAATCTACTCTTTATATTTCCTTTTAAATATCTTGTATATACATATCCGCAGTTGCACTTATATGTAACTATATACTTATCTCCTTTTTTATTTTTCCTCTTATTTTCATATTCTAAATTAATATTATTATAATTTTCGCAAAAAGGATTTTGACAAATTCCTTTTTTATTCGAACTTTCTTTTCTTTTTGTATTTAACACCTTATCTCTCTCTCCTAAAAACTCACTAATTAATATATATCTTAGGTATTGTTGATTTCTCTTTTTAACTAATATTCTTTTTAACCAACTATTTGATTCTTGTTTTACTTCACAACCCAATTCCTTTAAAATTTCATTACTATATTTTTTCTCAAATTCTTCAACTAACTTTTTAGTTCTTAATCTCTCACTATGTCCATCCATAATTAAATTTCTCTCTTTTAACTTCACTTTAAATTCATTTATTATTTTTTCTTTCTGCCCGTACTGCCACGAATTAAGAATTTGATGAACTGTTCTTGCTATATTCCAATATATTTCATTCTCATAATATTCTACATTTTTCACCAAGTTTTCTCTTTTCAATATAATATAGGTATTTTTCTTTAGCTCTTCAGAATACTCATATAATTTACATTTGTGCTTTTCGCAAACTACAACTCCTCTTACTTGGTGTGTTCTATGAATATAAGCTTCTCCATTTCTTTCAAACTCATCATTTGAACATATTGGACAATAATAGATATTTATTTTTTTTGTAATATTACTCCCATTATCACCCAATTCACGAATAACATCTAACGAAGCCTTATGTAAAACCACACTTAAAATTTTTCTTGCTTTCTCTTTTGAAGAAAAAAAACCATACACTGGTATTAGTGTGTGATTGTTTATAAGTTCCATTTCATTTTTCTTCATAATATTCCCAACATTTTTTGCGAATGCTCTCATATATCCTTGTACATCCTTAGATGCACAAATTTTTTTATTAAATAATTCTTTTGTTGTTTCTGAAGTTTTATTGTTTCCGCTATATTTATGATATCTTCCTATAATGCTATACATTAATTCATCATCATATACTTTTGGAAAATATGTAATCATTCTCATCACTCCTTAATAAATATATTGTATCTAAATCAAAAAGAGATGTCGAATTTAATCAACACCTCTTTATCTATTCTATATTTTTAAAGTTTCTAAATCTTTTATTATCATTTTTACTACATCCAATTTTGCTTTTGCAAAATCATTATTTGGTAACCACTCTAATCCCATAACCAAACATTTTTCTGTTTCTTTGTACTCATTTAACAATAACTCTAATTTATCATTCATATCTATTAACCTCTCCTTTTACTTTTCTGTAAAATACCTTTTACTTTAGGCAAAGTTTTTTATATATATGCAAAGTTTTTTATATATACGCAAACTTTTTTTTACAACAACATAAATCTTAATTTTAATAATAATTTTTACTCTACAGTTACAGATTTAGCTAAGTTTCTTGGTTTATCTATATCAAAACCTTTTAAGCTTGCCACATAATATGCTAATAACTGAAGTGCTACTGCGCAAACTATTGGTGCTAAAATTTCATGTGTTTCTGGTATAAATAATATATTATCTAATACCTGACATGCTTTCTCTTCACTTTTGAATGTTATTCCAAAGTTTATAGCCCCTCTAGATTTTATCTCTACTACGTTACTTATCATTTTATCTATTAAGTTCTTTTGAGTTAATATTGATATAACTTTAGTTCCTTCTTCTATTAAAGCAATTGGTCCATGCTTTAATTCTCCACCAGCATATGCTTCTGAATGGATATAAGAAATCTCCTTAAGTTTTAATGACCCTTCAAGAGCTAATGAATAATCCATTCCTCTTCCTAAGAAATAAAGATCTTTTTCATCTTTAACTTCTTTAGCCACTTTTTCTATATCTTCTTTTATATTTAAAGCTTCCTCAATTTTTTCTGGAAGCATTAACATCTCTTCTTTTATTTTATTTAAGTTTTCTTTAGTAACTGTCTCTCTTAATTCACTAAAGTAAATTGCTATCATATGCATAACTAATACTTGTGTAGTGTATGCTTTTGTTGAAGCAACAGAAATCTCAGGACCTGCCATTGTATATATAACATGGTTTGCTTCCCTTGACATTGTACTTCCTACAACATTTGTTACAACTAATACTCTTGCACCAGCTTTTTTACAATCTCTAAGTGCTGCTAAAGTATCTGCTGTTTCTCCTGATTGACTAAGGATTATTACTAAAGATTTGTCTGTAACTAATGGATTTCTATATCTAAATTCAGATGCTATATCTACCTCAACTGGTATCTTAGCCAATCTTTCAATAGATGCTTTACCCATAAGTCCTGCATGATATGCAGTTCCACAAGCAACGATATATATTCTATCAATAGCATCTAGTTCTTCTTTTGAGATGTTAAAGTCGTCAAAAAAAACACCATGTTCTAATGATATCCTAGAAGTCATCGTGTCCCTAATCGCTTTTGGTTGCTCATGTATTTCTTTTAACATAAATGAATCAAATCCACCTTTTTCGGCTGCACTTTCATCCCATGTTACGTTAAAAATTTCTTTATCGATTTCTTTGCCATCTCTAGTTACAAGAGTTACTCCCTCTTTGTTCATGATAACAAATTCATCATCCTCTAATAAGTATACTTTTCTTGTATAACTTAATACTGCCGGTATATCTGAAGCAATGTAATTTTCAGTATCATTAAGTCCAACAATTAATGGACTATCCTTTCTTACTCCAATTAAAGTGTTTTCATCATTTTGTGAAACTACTCCAATTGCATAGCTTCCCTCTAATCTTTCAGTAGCTTTAACTACCGCCTCAAAAAGGTCGCCATTATAGTAATATTGTACAAGGTTTGGTATTACCTCTGTATCAGTATCTGATTTGAAAGTATAACCTTCTTCTCCTAAAAATTTTCTAAGTTCGATGTAGTTTTCTATTATACCATTGTGTACAACAGCTATACTTCCATCATTGCTTAAGTGTGGGTGTGAATTTCTATCTGATGGTGCTCCATGTGTTGCCCATCTAGTATGTCCAATCCCGACACATCCATTTAAAGGGTTCGTAGTTAATTCTTCTTCAAGGTTAGATAATCTACCCTTTTTCTTTTTAACTACAAGGTTTCCTCCTTCATTTACTGCGACACCAGCTGAGTCATATCCTCTATACTCCAGCTTTGATAATCCCTCTACTAAAAAGTTAGTTGCTTTTTTATCTCCAACATATCCTACTATTCCGCACATAAAAGTTCATCCTTCCTTCATATCACTTGTTTATTTAATTTTCATCTTCTATAAACTTCAGTCCTAGCTAAAAGAATATTAAAGTAGGTATAATAATCCTAGGAATCTTCTAAAATTTAATATTGAAGGCTTTTAACACCAAGTTAGATTTGTACTACGAATTACTCCATAGCTTTGCTAACTGTTAACGGTAGTGCGATACCGTGGGGCACCCGCCGAAAGTTCGATAAACTCCCCATCCTCGTCAGCTAATATAATATTAGCTCTGGCGCTTTACATTGTTTTTGCATTTAATCTATTCTATAAAATCACTCCTCTTTATTTTTTTCTTATACCTTTGCACATATAATATCATATTCTTTTGTCTTTTTATATTAACATTCTATGAATTTATATAATAAATGTGCTTCTTTTTTTAATACCTTTGCATAAAACTTTGTTTTTTCTTAGCTTTCTCGCTAATTTCCCCCTTATTTTTTATTTATTTTCAAAAATTAATAAGCAGATTATTAATTTTTTCTTTTAATAATCTGCTTATATTTTTTATATTATACTTTTATATTCTCTTTTTATTTGAACTAAAAAGCTAACTACTACTTTTTCTTCTACTGATTCAAATTTAGCCCATTGTATTCCTTCATTTATAATTTCATCTTTCTTTTTTTTGTTTTCTATGTTTAATTCTACTATTACATTTTCTAATTTAATTCGTTTCTCTTCTGATATTTTCTCATTATTAATGAATTTATTTAATTCATATACCATTGCTACTAAGCTTAATCTTCGACTTAAAATATGTTCTTCATTTTCATTTAAATCATTCTTCTTTACTATTTTCATATTTGTTTTTATAGTTTCATTTACCTGTGTCATTAAAATATAAACATTATTGATATAATCATCTAACTTTTCTCCACTTAAAATCTTATCTAGATTGCTTATTAAGTCCCTAGTTAGATTTCTAGATACCCCTTCTAAATTATCATTTACTTTTTTAACATCATATCTAAAGAAAAATCTATTGATTATTAATGCGATAATTACTCCAAGTAGTATTAATCCTATTCTTTGTAATGCTAATAATACTGGATTTGTAACTATATGTCCCACTCCAACATAAGCTTCATTTGCCATAATAGCAGCTCCAACAGCTGACATTGTTACAGTAATCATTTTTTGTGCATATGTTACACAATATACATTTGCATATCCTGCTCCTAAAACTACTAAAGTTCGTATTGTTGGATTCTTTATAAAACTAAAAACTATTCCTATAAATACTGCTCCAATTATTGTTGCTATTACTCTGTCTTTTGCCTTGTTTTTTGTAACTTCTAATATTGGATTTGTAAGTGATAACACAGTATACATTATCCATCTTCCTTGATGTAAGTGGAAGTAATCCATAATAAAACATCCAATTGCTACTTCAATTGCTACATGTAATGCATAACTTATTCTAACTGAATTAAATTTAATATTCTTTAATCCATATGCATCCTCTTTTATTCCTTTTATTATATTTGTTTTAACAGTTTTTTTCTGCTCTAAATTCTTTAATGTATCAATTAATAATATTATTGAACCTATTCCTTGAATATTAGAAATGCTTACACTATTTTTATAATTTTCTTTTATTTCTTTAACATATTCTGTTACATTATTTTCTTCTTTATTAAATAATGCTTTAACCTCTGAAATTCCCTTTTTTATATCATTTAAAGCTTTTTCATCTAATGTTCCATTTACCATTAAATGATTAAGCTTGTCTAAACTTGCAAGTATATCTAAGTATCCTCGTCCTTCTGCACTTATATAAAACTTTTTTTCTTTTTTATCATAAATGATATTTTTTAAGCTTGTCATCATTCCATTTATTTGTGCATCTAACTCTTTTGTTTTTTTCTCTTCTAAAACAAATTCTATTTTTTTATCTAATAAATCAAATAATCCATTTATTATTTTAGAACTTGCTTTTGGCACTTTATTTTTATTTATTAATAACTGTGGTGCTACAATCACAAGTGCTCCTACTACTAATGCTATAAGCCTCATAGGTAACGCATGTACTGTTACTGGGTAAGCTAATAAAAATAAATATAGTAGTGTAAATGGTAAGTACATTGCATTTTTCAGAACATGTCCAAAACTGTAGCTAATAAAAAATACAATTGCAAAGTTAATGAATATTGCAATCCACATATTCCCTGATGCAATAAATGTTCCAATCCCTATTAATAAATAAAATCCAATAAATTTAAATGTATATTTTAAAAGCTCCCCTGTTAAGTCTCTTCCCATATACATAAGCATACCTGTTACAGACATTACTGCAATTAATATATTATCTTCACCAAAAATGGTTTTAAAAAGTATAACATATGCTAAAATCCCTACAAATAATAATGTTTTCCCAAATATAAATTTTCTCATCTCTTTCTTCATCTGTTCTCACCTTATCTTTCTTCACAAAGAATAATTCTATCACCTTGCTTTTATTTTTCAAGTGCTTTATTTAGATTTGCATTTTCTATAAGTTTAATTTTATCACTCCTATCCATTCTTTTTATTTTATATTCCTTTTTCATTGCCTCTTTCTTATCTAAAAATTCTTCATAATACATTAATTCTAATGGTCCTCTTCCTCTAGTATACTTTGCACCCTTTCCCTCTTTATGCATTTTAATTCTATTATCTAAATCGTTTGTCCATCCTGTATATAAAGTATCATCTTTACATTTTAATATATAAACATAATTCATTTTTTCACCTTTTAAACTTTCCACTTGCTTTTTATTTTATTTTATCATAAAATTAGTTAGACGACTAATAATTAGTCGACTAACTAATTCTTTGAAGGAGGATTTTATGAATATTGAAGATGCTGTTTTTCTAAAAACTCTTGGTTCTGTAATGAAAGCTCACTTTAGACTAAGTCATGAAGAGCTTGAAAAAGAAGGTCTTTACCCTGGACAACCACAACTTCTTTTTGTTCTATATAAAAAAAATGGAATAAGTCAAAAAGAAATTGCAAATGAGCTCCATGTTAAACCTTCCACTATTGCTATTATGATTAAGCGTCTTGAAAAAACTGAATTTATCTATAAAGAATCAGATGAGAATGATGGACGTATCTCTAGAATCTTTTTATCTAATAAAGGCTTTAAGGCATGTGAAAATCTTAAGGTTCTTACTAAAAAAATGGATAAGATTTGTTTAGATAATTTTACAAATGAGGAAATTAAAACTTTAAATAATTTACTTATTAAGGTTAAAACTAACCTTGAAAGCTATGAAAAAATTAAGAATGGGAGTTGTTGAAATTGCTAAAACTATTTAAAAGACTAAAGCCTTATAGATTTCCACTTTTCTTAGTTATATGTCTTCTTCTAATTCAAACTGTATCACAACTTTATTTACCAACTATGCTATCTAAAATAGTTGATAAAGGAATTGTAGGAAGAGATGTTAACTATATCATGAAAATTGGTGTCTATATGATTATTATCACTTTGATAGGAAGTATTGCAACTATTTGTGCTAGCTTCTTATCTTCAAGAGTTGCTATGGGATTTGGACGTGATGTTAGAAGGTCTATATTTACTAAAGTAGAATCTTTCTCTTTAGCTGAAATGGATAAAGTAGGTACTGCTTCTTTAATCACTAGAAATACTAATGACGTAACTCAAGTACAACAATTATTAATAACCATTTTAAATATGATGGTTGTTGCTCCACTTACATGTGTGGCTGGTATTTATATGGCAATACAAACCGATGCTAAATTATCTTCAATTCTTTTAGTATCTATGCCAATTGTTGTTATCTCAATTTTAATTGTTGGAAAAATTGGTATGCCTAGATTTAAGGCAATGCAAGTTAAACTTGATAGAATTAACAAAGTTCTTCGTGAAAACTTAACTGGTATAAGAGTTGTTAGAGCTTTTAACAAACAATCAGTAGAAAAAGAACGTTTTGAAGAAGCTAATGCTGATTTTACTAATAATGCAATTAAAGTAAATAAAATAATTTCTAGTTTAATGCCTTTATTAATGCTTATTCTTAACGTTACATCAGTTGCCATCCTTTGGTTTGGTGCTGGAATGGTAAATGATAATGCTATGGAAGTTGGTAACTTAATGGCATTTATTCAATATACTATGCAAATTATGTTTGCTCTTATTATGGTAAGTATGTTATTCATTATGATTCCTAGAGCTGCTGCATCTGCTGATAGAATTAATGAAGTTTTAGCTATTGAACCTTCAATTATAGATGCTAAGAAAACTACTAATGAGTTTTCTACAACTGGTTCAGTTGAATTCAAAAACGTATCATTTGCTTTCCCTGGTGCTGAAAATAATGCTCTTTCAAACATTAGCTTTAGCGTAAACCCTGGCGAAACAACTGCTATCATCGGTGGTACTGGTTCTGGTAAATCTACTATTTTAAATCTTATAAGTAGATTCTATGATTCTACTGAAGGTGAAATACTTCTTAATGGTGTAGATATAACTAATCTACCTTTAGAGCTTTTAAGAAGTAAAATCGGATTTATACCTCAAAAAGCTGTTTTATTCTCTGGTACTATAGAGGATAACTTAAAATACGGTAAAGAAGATGCTTCTATGGATGAAATGATTCATGCAAGTAAAATTGCTCAATCATATGATTTTATTTTAAATAAAGAAGATGGCTTCCATTCTCTTGTTGAACAAGGTGGAAGAAACTTTTCTGGTGGTCAAAAGCAAAGACTTTCTATTGCAAGAGCACTTATAAGAAAACCTGATTTATATATGTTTGATGACAGTTTCTCTGCACTTGACTTTAAAACTGATGCTATGCTTCGTGCTGCATTAAAAAATGAAACAAAAAATGCTGCTGTTTTAATAGTGGCTCAAAGGATAAATACAATTAAAGATGCTGATAATATTTTAGTTTTAAATGACGGTAAAATAGTTGGTCACGGAACACATAAAGAACTCCTTAAAACTTGTACTGTCTATAATGAAATAGCATCTTCACAACTTTCAAAGGAGGAGCTTGAAAATGAGTAATAAACGTTCTTCTATGGGCTTTGGTGGAAATAGAGGTGCTATGGGTTCTGGTGAAAAAGCTAAGAACTTTAAAGGTACTAGTAAAAGATTATTTTCTTATCTAAGTCCTTTTAAAGGTAAATTATCTTTAATAATTTTAATGACTATAATTAGTACTGCTTTTACTGTTTTTGCTCCTAGATTACTTGGAGATGTTCTTAATGTAATTTTGGATGGTATGATGGAAAAATTCAAAGGAATTCCTGGTGCTGGAATTGATTTCACTAAACTTACACGTTATATTTTAGTGTTATTAGGATTTTATCTTTTAAGTGCTGCTTTCCTTTACCTACAAAAATTTATAATGTCAGATGTTGCACAAAAAACTGTTCAAAGTTTAAGAACATCTGTTGATAAAAAGCTTCATAAGTTACCTATAAACTATTTTGATACTCATCCACAAGGTGATGTCTTAAGTCGTGTAACTAATGATATTGACACTATAAGTAGTACACTTCAGCAGTCTTTAACTCAAATTATAACTGCTATTGTTACCATTATAGGTATTACTATTATGATGCTTACTTTAAGTCCACTTTTAACTTTAATTTGTGTTATAACATTACCACTTTGTATGTTTGTTGCTATGCCAATAGTAAAGAAATCTCAAAGATTCTTCTTTAATCAACAAAAAGAACTTGGTCAGTTAAGTGGTCATGTTGAAGAAATTTATTCTGGTCATACAGTTATAAAATCTTTTGGACGTGAAAAAGATTCAATTGATAAGTTTAATACTATCAATGATAGACTTTATAATTCTGCTTGGAAAGCTCAATTTATGGCTGGTATCTTAATGCCTATTATGAGTCTTATAAGTAATATTGCTTATGTTGGTATTGCTGTTGCAGGTGGTGTAATGGTAATAAACGGTAAGCTTCAGGTTGGGTATATACAATCATTTATTCAATATTCAAGACAATTTACACAAATGATTAGTCAAACAACTAACATTGCAAATGTACTTCAGTCTACTATGGCTGCTGCTGAAAGAGTTTTTGAAATATTAGATGAACCTGATGCAGTTCCTGAAAAAGTTAACCCAGATGTTATTGAAAATCCTCATGGTGATGTTGATTTCAAAAATGTTAAGTTTGGTTATTCTGAAGATAAAATTCTTATGGAAGATATGAATATTCATGTTAAAGCAGGTCAAACAGTTGCTATAGTAGGTCCTACTGGAGCTGGTAAAACAACTTTAATAAACCTTCTAATGAGATTTTATGAAATAAATGATGGCTCTATAACTTTTGATGGTGTTGATATTACAAACTTTAGCCGTGAATATTTAAGAAGCATGTTTGGTATGGTTCTTCAAGATACCTGGTTATTTAATGGAAGCATAAAAGATAATATAGCTTACGGTAAAAAAACTGCTACAATGGATGAAGTTATAATGGCAGCTAAAGCAGCTCATGCTGATCACTTTATAAGAACTCTTCCTAATGGATACGATACTATTTTAAATGAAGAGGCTTCTAATATATCACAAGGTCAAAAACAACTTTTAACTATTGCTAGAGCTATCTTGGCAAATCCGAAGGTTTTAATCTTAGATGAAGCTACAAGTTCAGTTGATACAAGAACTGAAAGTTATATTCAAAATGCTATGACAAGACTTATGGAAGGAAGAACAAACTTCGTTATTGCTCATAGACTTTCAACAATAAAAGATGCTGATTTAATCTTAGTTATGAATAATGGTAATGTTATTGAACAAGGAAATCACGCTGAACTTATGAAAGAAAATGGATTCTATGCAAATCTTTATAACAGTCAATTTGCACAAACTGAAGAAACTGCTTAAGATATCCACATAAATTAAAAACAATCCTCAACTTTATGAGGATTGTTTTTTTATTTGTGGATTATTTATATATTTTTTTCAGCCTGTCTATCTATATAATTATGTATTCTATCTAAATTTCTCATAACTATAAAATATAGTACAAAATATAACACTATAATAAATCCAATTAATATATAATTTTGAGTTAAAAATGCAAAGAACATTAATGATGCTATCGGTTGTGCCATCATGTTAAAGCTTGTTATATAAAGTGCTCCAACAGGAAGTGCCACTCCTGCAACTATTGCTGCATGTGTGTATATTGGTGCTAAAGCTGAACATGTATAAAGGCCTATTGAAAACCAAATTCCACCTGTGATTATAATCTTAAGCATATTTCCCTTAGTCATTGCAACTAAAGCTTCCACCATAAAAGGAAGGGCGATTAAATCAACCATTGGAAGTGTTTTGTTTCCTGGTAATATTAAAGCCATTACTATCATTATTGGAATTAATAATGTTCCTGATATTAACGTAGCTGGTTCACCATACCCTGTTGCATCATCTACACCTATATACCAGTCTCTCTTTCTTTTTGACTTTTTTTCTTTATCTAAATTTTTATTTACCGCTTCTGCCATTGGCGAAAAAGCTTTTCCAAAAATTTCTGCTATTTTAGGAAATACAATCATTAAAGTGGCAAGCACTATTCCTAGCGTCATTATCTGCCCCCATGCTTTCATTGATCCGAGTCTTTTTATATTTCCTAATATACCAATGAATATCCCAAGTATAAGCCCTATTGTTCCTGGTTCTCCAAATACACCTAATTTTTCTTTCATTTTTTCTGGATTAAACTTTAGTTTATTTACTCCAAACTTATTAAATATAGGGTCTAATACATATAAAAGAAGTGTTACTTCTGTATTATGCATTGAAATAATAGTACAGTTTGGATACTTGTAATATTTCGACCAACTCTTACATATAACTTCTATGTTTAAAATACTATACATCATTATAACTACCATAAAAATCATAGATAACCACACATTTTTGGTAGCTACATAAAGCATTGAACCCCATATCATATATGTGTAATTTAACCATAAATCTGATGGTAAAAATATATTTGTCCACTTACTTGCAAAAAGTACAAGTTGGATTATAATCGCAAATACAAAGAATATTAATCCTATCTTGCTTGAATAAGCTATTATGGCACTTGTTTGCCATCCTAAATCTAAGACAGGTAAGTTAATGCCTGTGGATGATACCATTTGTTTAATTACTGGCATTATGATAGGTGTAAATGCTCCTATTAAAAGCATAAATCCTTGCAGTCCTACCCCTGCATATAAACCTGATAAAAAGGCTTTTTTACTATTAACCTTAAGTGCCTTACATATTATAAAAATAACTACTGGTAAAAATATTGGCGCTCCAAAAACAGTAAAAAACTCTTTTATTTCTTGTAAAATCATCTTTTCTATTTTCTCCTTTATCTTTAGTTAGAAAATGGGTCCATAAAGAACCCATTTTTTTAAAATACTACAACTTCTGTTTCATCCATTGCTTTTTGTACTAATGCATCAACATCTAAAGCACTTTCAGATTTTTTAATTATATCTAATCTTGGCTTTGTTTTTGGATGCTTTGGTACAAATATAGTACAACAATCTTCATAAGGTAATATTGATGTTTCATAAGTTCCAATTTCTCTTGCTATATCCATTATATCTTCTTTATCCATTGCAATTAATGGTCTAAAGACTGGTCTATCTGCTGAATCTGTACTTACAATTAAACCTTCCATAGTTTGACTTGCAACTTGCCCAATACTCTCACCTGAAGAAACTGATTGAATTCCATCTCTATCAGCAATTGAACATGCAACCTTCATCATAAATCTTCTCATAATGATTGTTAATTCATCCCCTGGACACTTATCTATAATTTCCATTTGAATTTCTGTAAATGAAACTATAAATAATCTTACTCTTCCTGTATATCCTGCTAAAATTTTAGCTAAGTCTTTAACCTTATCTTTAGCTCTTTCTGATGTGTAAGGATGACTGTGATAATAAACACAGTTAAGCTCTACTCCTCTTCTTGCCATTAAGTATCCTGCAACTGGTGAATCTATTCCTCCAGATAGCATAAGCATAGTGCTTCCATTCATTCCGTAAGGAAGTCCTCCAACACCTTTAACTTTGTCTGCACTTGTAAATACATAAGCTCTTTCTCTTATTTCAACATTTACTAAACATTCTGGCTCCTTAACATTAACTGAAAGTTCACCTTCATAATTGTCTAAAACATATCCACCAATTTCTCTTGATATTTCTACTGATGTCATATCAAAAACTTTATTTGCTCTGTTTGTTTCTATCTTAAATGTCTTTGGCTTTACTTCATTTATTTTCTTTAATACTTCTGTCTTTATAACATCCATATCTCTCTCAACTTCTGTAACTATACATACTGCTGATACTCCAAAAACTTTTCTTACTCTATCTATTCCTTCTTCTAAATCATCAACCTTTATAAAGTATCTTCCTTGGTCAATTATCATTTCATATTCTAGACCTTTTAACTTTTTCTTTATGTTGTCTCTTAATTTTTTTTCAAACTTATTTTTATTAAGACCTTTTAAAAATATTTCTGATGCATACTTAACTAATATTAATTTTCTCATATTATCTTTTCATCCTCCTCAAGAATTTCATTCCATTTTTAAGTTTTTCTATTGTATAATCTACTTCTTCCTTAGTATTTTCTTCAGAAAAAGAAAATCTTATAGCTCCATTTATTTCATCATTAGAAAGTCCTAATGCTTTTATTACATAACTTCCATTTACTCCACTTGATTTTGATGTACAAGCAGAGCCTGTTGAAACGTAAATATTATTTTCTTCTAAAAAATGAAGTAAAACTTCTGCTCTAAGACCTTTAAATGAAACATTTAATATATATGGTGATGTTTTATCCATTGGACTATTAATCCTTATATCCTCTATTTCATCTAATCTTTCTATCATGTATTCTTTTAACTTAAATACTTTTTCATAATTCTCTTTCATATTAGAATTTACTATCTCTATGGCTTTTTTTAATCCTAAAATGCTAGGTACATTTTGTGTTCCTGCTCTTAAAGAACCTTCTTGACTTCCACCATGAATAAGAGAATTCATATTCATCCCCTTTTTCATATATAAAAATCCAGTTCCTTTAGGTCCATGTATCTTATGTCCTGTCATTGTTAATAAGTCTATCTTCATCTTTTTAACATCAACTTTAAACTTCCCATAACCTTGAACTGCATCCACATGAAACTTTGCTCTATTACTAATTTCTTTTATAGTATTTCCTATTTGCTCTAAATCTTGGATTGCCCCCATTTCATTATTTACAAACATTATTGATACTAATACAGTATTTTTTTTAATCTCTTTTTTTAATTCTTCAATTGATATTTTTCCATCTTTATCTACTTCTAAATATGTAACTTCTACTCCATTTTTCTCTAACTCTTCTGCTGTTTTTAAAACTGATTGATGTTCAAATTTTGTAGTTATTATATGTTGGTCTTTCTTTGCTATTCCTTTAAAAATTAAATTATTTCCTTCACTTGCACCTGAAATAAAATAAATTTCCTCTTTAGATGCATTTAAAGTTTTTCCTATAACTTCTCTAGTTTCATTAAGTGCTTTCTCAGCTTTTATTCCAAGTCTATGTAATGAGGATGGGTTTCCAAAGTTTTCTCTCATTCCTATGCTAACTTCTTCAATAACTTCATCATATGCTTTTGTTGTCGCCGAATTATCAAAATATACTTCCATTTAATTCACTCCTTAATGATAGTATTAATTTTTTCTCCTTCACTTATTCTATTAAGTATTCTGATAAGTTTAGTCTGAAATATTTTATCATAATAAGATTAATATTTAAACCTAATGCCTCAAAAACATGTATTTTTTTCTATTTTCTTTCTTTTTTATTACATTAATGTTTATTTTTTATCTTTTATGGTAAAATTGTAAATAAAATACTTTTAGAGGTGAAAATTAATGAATAAGAAAAAAATTATTTCTTTATTTCTTTTTAGTGCTCTTTTAATCGTCTCTTTTTCTTTTATAAATATAATGATTTCTGAATCATTTTTTAATAAATCAACTTCTGATTCTACAGATGAATCTCCTAATGTTTCTACTGATGTTCCTACTGATGAAGAAACAAAAGAGGCTTCTGCTAAGGTTCAGTTAAAACAAAATTTAGATAACTTAAAAGAAATTCGTTCTGACGAGCATTTATTGCTATGTAATAAAAAAGTTCTTTTAAATGATAATTATAAACCTAATAACCTAGTAGATTCTAATTTACCATTTATATCTTATGTAACTGCAAGAAAGTTAAATGAACCTACAAAAAAAGCTGCAACAGAAATGTTTAATGCTGCAAAAAAAGATGGTATTTCATTGCTTGGAGCTTCTGGTTATAGATCAAAGGAAACACAAAAAAATCTTTATCAATCTAATGTAAAAAAATATGGATATGATTATGCAAGTAGATACTCTGCTCCACCAAGAAGTAGTGAACATGAAACTGGATATGCTTTAGATATTGTATCCACTAATCATCAAGTTTTAACTACTGCTTTTGAGAAAACTTCTGCTTTTAAGTGGCTTGATGAAAACGCTTATAAATTTGGGTTTATATTAAGATATCCAAAAGGAAAAGAAAATATAACTTCATATAATTATGAACCATGGCACTATCGTTATGTCGGCACAAGCCATGCAAAATCTATAAAGGAGAATAATTTGACCCTTGAAGAATACCTTTTAGAGTTAGACTCTGAAATTCAAGTTTTAACTTCAAGCTTAAATAATTAATTATGAAAAAAAATAAAAATTTAATTCCCTTTTGTATTGGAACTTTACTTATTTTAATTATGGTTGCGTTTGGGTACTTTGCTCTTAATAATAAAATTATTAGTAAAACCCCACCATTAATTGAAGCTATTCCAAAGGAAGATATAAAAATTAAAGAACCTTCTGACATGGAATTCAATATAACTTCTCTTGGTAATTTAATCGTTCATCAATCACAAATTAATGGTGCTAAAACCTCAAGTGGAAACTACAATTTTGATAGAAGCTTTGAATATATCAGTCCACTACTAAAAAATGACTCTCTTTCTCTAGGGATTGTTGAAGGTTCTTTTGCTGGTGGTACTCCTAGTGGATATCCTTTATTTAATATTCCTGATAGCTTTCTTTCCTCTTTAAAAGCTTCAGGACTTGATATTATTAACTTCTCTACAAATCATTCAATTGATAAAGGAATTTCAGGCTTTAAACGTAGTCTTAATAAAATATCTGAAAATGACTTTAAAACTATTGGTGTTCGAAAAGATACTTCTTCTCCTAAGTACCTAATTTATGATTTAAACGGCCATAAAGTTGGATTTTTTGCATACACCTTTAGAACTGCTGCAAATAACGGAAATTCAATAAATAGTATTCCTCTATCACCTGAGCTTGCACCCTTAATAAACTCTTTTGACTATAATAATTTATCTAGTTTTGATAAGGAAGTGAAAGATATAATCTCAGATATGCAGAAAGAAGGTGTACAATTTATTATAAGTTCAATCCATTGGGGAAATGAGTATAATACTACTCAAAATAATTATCAAAAAGAAATGGCTAAAATTTTAAATAATAATAATGTTGATGTAATTTTAGGTGGTCATCCACATGTTATACAACCATATGAAACCTTAAAAAACAAGTTAGGTAAAGAAACTTTAGTTTTTTATTCTCAAGGAAATACTTTATCTAATCAATGTTATGAGGAAATCGGTAACTATAATGCTGAAGATGGTATTATTGTTTCTTTAACTCTAGGTATTAAAAATGAAAAGCTCTATTTAAAAAATTATGATATCATTCCAACTTGGGTATATAGGAAGAAAAATGAAAATGGAACACTTACTCATCAGATAATTCCTGTAATAGATGCCCTTAACTCACCCGATAATTTTAATTTATCGAGTGATGTAATCACTAGATTAAATAATTCTTTAAATAGAACAAAAAATATAGTCGGCTCTAATAATCTCTCTTCCTTAGAAGAAACAAAAAACTAAGAAAAGTTCAGTAGAAACTCTTTAATTTCTACTGAACTTTTGCTATTTTCTTAATAAAATTCTTGCTGGTGCTCCGTCCCCTGCTTTAATCTTTAGTGGTGCTATAATTATTTCAAATTCACCTTCTAAATCCTTCAAATTACATAAGTTCTCTAAAATTATCTTTCCACTACCTAATATTCCTTTATGATTTTCTAACTCTTCACAGTCTACTCCATCTATCGAAATTGCATCAATTCCTATACCATATAAATTATCTAAATTTCCTAGGAAATCTACAGCATCTTTTGTAAAAGTAATATATTCCTTTAGATATGCTTCATTTCCCCATAATCCTTCTGTACCTGTTTTAAATAACAAATATCTGTAAGTTTTAATATCCTTTATATTCTTTTCAATAAAACTTTTACTTATCTCTTTTTGTTTTCTACAATCTAAAACAAAAGCCTTTCCTATAAATTTATCCTCTGTAAACCACTCTAAGTCTTCTCCATTTTGGAATAAATGCTTTGGCATGTCTATATGAGTTCCACTATGAGTATTTATCATTAATTCAGTAACGTTATATCCCTCATTTTCTACTGACCACAAGCTTTTTATTTGTACTTTTTCCTCTTTACAATATGCTGTCATATTATTTTCTATTGTATGTGTTATATCATAAATCTTCATAAACTGACACCTTTCTTTCTTAAACTTTCTTTTTCCCATTATTCTGCTATTATTTGACTTTTTATAAATATAGTTTTAGAATTAAGTTGTTAATTAATAATTATTCGTGCTAGGGGTGCCATTGGCTGAGAGATGATTTTTATCATTAACCCTTTTACCTGATCTAGATAATACTAGCGTAGGAAAGCTTTAAATGTTTCAAAAATACAATGATACATGTTTAAGCCTTCTAGCACAAAATGGAGGTTTTTTTTATGCACTTAATCACAGACTGGGGAGACAGATTACTTAAAACATTTTCTGATTTACCTCATAAACTTTATCAGGTTGTTAAAGACCCTATGGTTATTTTAGCCTTAGTTGGACTTTTATTAATCTTTATAGTTTTCTTTAAAACAAGTAAAATTAAATTTAATGCAAGAATGCTTACTTCAATTGCTATAGCATTAGCTTTATCTTTAATTTTAAGTATTTTTAGAATTTATCATTTCCCACAAGGTGGTGATGTTACACTTGGAGCACTGCTTCCAATTTTAATAATTACATTTGCTTATGGAAAAGAAGCTGGTTTTATTACAGGATTTTTATATGGATTTATTTCATTAATCACAGATCCATATATTCTACAACCTGTGCAAGTCTTATTTGATTACCCACTTCCAAACATCGCTATGGGACTTGCTGGGTTCTTTATGGGAAGAAAATATATAGGAATTATTGTTGCATTTTGCTTCAACCTTTTAGCACACTTTATATCAGGTGTAGCTTTCTTTGGTTCATTTGCACCAGCTGGAATGAATCCTGCATTATATTCCTTCCTTTATAATTTACCAACATGTTTTATAAATATGGTAATTTGTATTGTTATTTTTAAATTATTACCTATAAATAGATTATTAAAAATAATAAACCCTAACTTTAAGGGCTAGTAATTAAATTTTACATCAATTAAACCAGTAAGAAAATCACTCTTACTGGTTTTTATATGCCTAAAATTTATTTAATATCCTCTAAATCTATTTTCAAGTTTGATTTTTCAAATTTATCTGCTACCCAAACTCCATGTTTCTTTATATATGTCCATATTTCTTCTTCTTCTCTTAAATATCCATTCTTAAGTCCCTTATATTTAATTATCAGTACGACTAAATCTTCTGAATCCCCAATCTTATCTATAGCTTTTATAGGCACTACCTTTAATATTTCTATTTCTTCTAGTCTTCCATTTTTTAATTTTTCATCTATATTATCACTAAACTCTTCGCTTATATATCCTGAAATTATGCTTAAATCATCTTCTTTTAAACTATTATTTATTTGTCTAAAACAAATCTTAGCTCTGCTTATTAAATTGTCATAAATCCAACTACTATCACTTGGATTTTCTAATGTCTTTTTAGCTTTTTCTCTTTCTTTTCTAAAGACAGTTGTTGTCTTGTGAAATTGATATATTGCAAATACACCTCTAGCACAAACTAAAATAACTAATACCACTAATGCAATATACATTTCATTTATATCTCTTGTGCTTTTAACCTTCTCCTCTGCTAATGCAGTTATTCCAAAAACCCCTTCTAATCCTATAAAGAATACTATCATTGTTAATACTCTTAATGCTATTCCTTTTATCTTTTTGTACATATCTATTCCCCTTTAGTAAAATTACTCTCACTAAATAATATGCACCTCGTCTGTTCTTTGCCACCTAGATAAAAAATTATCTTCCATTCAAATAAACTTCTTCTTCTCTATAATCCTTCATATACTTTTCTACTAAACTATAAAACTCTCTTGAATGATTTGGATGGATTAAATGGCATAATTCATGAATTATAACATACTCAATAGCCTTCTCTCTTTTTGTTATAAGCTCCCCATTTAAATTAACAAATCCTTTCGCCTTGTTACAACTTCCCCATCTCGTAGTCATAAATTTAATGGTCATCCGTCTTGGAATCAATCCTGTATATTCTTTCATTTCATTTAATTTTTCTATCAAAATTCTATTTATGCTATCTATGTAAAATTTTTTCAATATTTCTAAAGCATTTTCTTTTTTATAACAATTAATAATCAAATCCTCTTCTGCGAATTCAATCCCCCCATTACTTCTTTCTTCTATTTTAATATTATACTCCTTGCCTAGATAGTTAACCTTCTCTCCGTCTTCAATTTTTTCTCTCTTTAATAACTCGTTAACTTTAAATTCACTCTTCACTTTTAACTTTTCTTCTATCCATATTCTCTTCTTCTCTAACAAGTCAAAGATATACTCATCCGATATTCCTAAAGGTGCCGATACTAAAATCTTCCCATCACGAATTCTAATGCTTATGTTTTTCATTCGCTTTTTACTTATTGTAACTTTCTCTTTAAAATCTACCATTTACTCACCTTGTTCCTCTGTTCTTCTGTTAATCTTTAAACTAATTATAACAAAAAGCCCTTGTTTTGGGACACAAGGGCTTTTCAAAATTTATATATTTATTTTAGGGAATGCTTTTTAATGATTAATCTAATTTCTTAGTATCAATCCAACTCATCATTTCTCTTAGTTCTTTTCCAACTTTTTCGATTTGATGCTCTTTTTCAATTCTTCTAACTGAGTTGAAGTAAGGTCTTCCTACTGCATTTTCAGTTAGCCAGTTTCTTGCAAATGTTCCATCTTGGATTTCTGCTAAAACTTTTTTCATTTCTTTTTTAGTTTCTTCTGTTACTATTCTATTTCCAACTACATAATCTCCATATTCAGCTGTATCTGAAATTGAATATCTCATCATTTCCATTCCACCTTGATATAAAAGATCAACTATAAGTTTCATTTCATGTAAACATTCAAAGTATGCATTTTCTGGTGCATATCCACCTTCTACTAATGTTTCAAATCCTGCTTTTATAAGTGCAGTACATCCTCCACATAAAACTGCTTGCTCTCCAAAAAGATCTGTTTCAGTTTCATCTTTAAATGTAGTTTCTAAAACACCAGCTCTAGCTCCACCAACACCATTTGAATATGCTAAAGCTAAGTCTCTAGCATTTCCAGTTGCATCTTGATATACTGCGATTAAACATGGAACTCCTGAACCTTCTGTGTAAGTTCTTCTTACCATATGTCCTGGTCCTTTTGGTGCTACCATGAATACATCAACGTTTGCTGGAGGTACTATTTGTGTATAGTGAATATTAAATCCATGTGCAAATACTAATGCATTTCCCGCCTCTAAATTTGGCTCAATTTCTTCTTTGTATAATTTAGCTTGTTTTTCATCTGGAATAAGAACCATAATGATATCTGCAGACTTTGTAGCATCTTTTACTGTTGCTACTTCTAATCCTGCAGCTTGTACTCTTTCCCATGATCTACTTCCTTCATATAATCCTACTACTACATCAACGCCACTATCATGTAAGTTTAATGCATGTGCATGTCCTTGGCTACCATAACCAATAACAGCCACCTTTTTACCTTTTAATAATTCTAAATTTGTGTCTTTTTCATAAAACATTTTTGCCATAATTTCTTTTCCCCCTTTTATTCCTTTATGTCATCTTCGCTTATTATTTCATCAATTGGAGCACCAGGTGCTACCATTGGAAATACTTTTTTATCAGTATCTATAACGTAATCTATTATTACAGGTACTTTTTCATTTAATGCTTTTATTAATACATCTTCTAACTTGTCTTCTTCATCTACTCTATAACCTTTTCCACCAAAAGCTTCTGCAAGCTTTACAATGTCAGTTTTTCTATTTAACGTAGTATGTGAATATCTTCCTTCATAGAAAAAGCTTTGCCATTGTCTTACCATTCCTAGAACCTTATTATTCATAACTACAATAACTATTGGTAGATTATTTGTAACTGCAGTTGCAAACTCATTACAATTCATTGCAAAGCTTCCATCTCCAGCAATATTAACAACCTTCATATCCGGTCTTCCCATTTGTGCACCTATAGCTGCACCAAGACCAAACCCCATTGTTCCAAGACCACCGGATGATACAAATGTTCTCTTTCCTTTAAAATCAAAATATTGTGCTGCCCACATTTGATGTTGTCCAACTTCTGTTGTTATAAGAACATCTCCATTATTTATTCTATTTAAAGTTTTAAAGAAAAATTCCGGTGTAAGACCTTTTTTCTCATCTTTTTTTGAAAGCTCTTTAAATTTATTAACCCTTTCATTCCATTCAGTTCGTCTAACTCTATTTACTTTTGGAATTAAAAGATTTAAAACTTCTTTTAAATCACCTATTACAAAAGCATCTGATTTTATATTTTTATTTACTTCAGCTTTATCAATATCAATGTGAATTACTTTAGCATTCTTTATATTATCTTGATTAGTTATAACCCTATCTGAAAATCTAGCACCTAAAGCAATAATTAAATCACTTTTTGTTGCACTTAAATTAGATGCTTTTGTTCCATGCATTCCTATCATTCCTGTATGAAGAGGATGATTTACACAAAATGCACTTTTCCCCATTAAAGATGTACATACTGGTGAATCTATTTTTTCAGCTAAATTTCTTAATTCATCTTCTGCATCTGCTGATATAATTCCTCCACCTGCATATATTAATGGTCTGTTGCATTCATTTATCATGCTAGCTACAACATCAATATCTCTTTCTGATATTTCAAATTCTTTTATATCAATTCTAACTTCATCATGATTTCTATATTCTGCTTTTGCAGCTGTTATATCCTTTGGAATATCTATTAAAACTGGTCCTGGCCTTCCTGTTTTAGCTATATAGAAAGCTTCTTTTATAATTCTTTGTAAGTCTTCTACATCTTTTACAATATAATTGTGCTTTGTAACTGGCATTGTTATACCTTGAATATCAACCTCTTGAAAACTGTCTTTTCCTAAAAGGTTCTTAGGAACATTTCCTGTTATTGCAACTACTGGAACTGAATCCATGTATGCTGTTGCAATTCCCGTTACTAAGTTTGTTGCCCCTGGTCCTGATGTTGCAAGACATACTCCAACCTTACCTGTTGCTCTTGCATATCCATCTGCCGCATGTGCTGCATTTTGCTCATGACAAGATAAAATGTGATTTATTTTATCCTTATACATATAAAGTGAATCATATATATTTAAAACTGACCCACCAGGGTATCCAAACATGGTCTCAACACCCTCATCAATTAATGCTTTTACTAAAATTTCTGCCCCTGTTATTAACAATATAGCCCCCTCCTTTATTCTTACTCTCCCTTCTTATTTAAATACTGCTCCAGTACTTGCTGAACTTACTAATTTAGAATATCTTTTTAAATAACCAGTTTTTATTTTTGGTTCTGGCATTACAAGATTTTTTCTTCTTTCATTTAAGATTTCTTCTGAAACTTTAAGCTCTAGCTTTCCTTCAATAATATCAATGGAAATTATATCTCCATTTTCTATTAATCCAATAGCTCCACCTTCTGCTGCTTCTGGTGATACATGTCCTATTGCTGCCCCTCTTGTTGCACCACTAAATCTACCATCAGTTATTAATGCAACACTTTTATCAAGTCCCATTCCTGCAATTGCTGAAGTTGGTGAAAGCATTTCTCTCATTCCTGGTCCACCCTTTGGCCCTTCATATCTTATTACAACTACATCACCTGAAACTATTTTCCCTGTCTTAATTCCATCAATAGCTTCTTCTTCAGAGTTAAATACTTTTGCCGTACCTTCATGCTTAAGCATTTCAGGAACTACTGCTGACTTTTTAACAACAGCACCGTCTAAAGCAATATTTCCTCTTAAAACTCTAATTCCACCTGTTTCACTATATGGCTTTTCTATATTTTTTATGACATCATAATTTTTAACTTTAACTTCTTTTATATTTTCACCTTGTGTTTTTCCTGTTACTGTTATGCACTCTTCTTCTAACAATCCTTTTTTAGATAATTCATTCATAACAGCAGTTATTCCTCCCGCCCAATACAAATCTTCAATATGTGTATCAGATGCTGGTGCAAGTCTACAAAGATTTGGTGTTTTTTCTGATATTTCATTTATAATATCCAAATTCATTTCTACTTCTGCCTCTGCTGATATTGCAGTTAAATGAAGTACTGAATTTGTTGAACATCCAAGTGCCATATCAACAGTTAAAGCATTCTTTATAGATTTTTCTGTTACAATATCCTTTGGTTTTATATCTTTTTCTAAAATGCTCATAATAGCTTTTCCAGCCATCTTTGCAAGTCTTATTCTTTCTGAATATACTGCTGGCACTGTCCCATTCCCAGGTAATCCAAGTCCTAAAACTTCAGTTAAACAGTTCATAGAATTTGCTGTAAACATTCCTGAACATGACCCACATGTTGGGCATGCCTTATTTTCCATATCACAGAAATCTTCTTTATTTATTTTCCCTGCTTCAAAAGCTCCAACTGCTTCAAACATAGTTGATAATGAAATATCTTTTCCCTTAGCTTTTCCTGCAAGCATTGGTCCACCACTTATAAAAATTGATGGAATATTCATTCTTAATGCACCCATTATCATACCTGGAACTATCTTATCGCAGTTCGGTACAAATACTAATGCATCAAATCCATGAGCATTTACCATACATTCAATAGAATCTGCTATAAGCTCTCTTGTTGCTAAAGAATATTTCATTCCTATATGCCCCATTGCAATTCCATCACACACTCCTATTACAGGAAATACAAGAGGTGTTCCACCATTTGAAAGAACTCCTTTTTTAACCGCTTCAACTATTGTATTTAAATGTACATGACCTGGAATAATATCATTTTGTGCTGAAACTATACCAATTAACGGTCTATCTATTTCATCATCAGTTAAGCCCGTTGCCTTAAATAATGACCTATGAGGTGCTTTATCTACACCTTTTTTTACTCTATCACTTCTCATATTTTATACCCCCATAATTTTCTCTATAACTAAGTCCCCCATTTCCTTTGTTCCTACTTTTTTCATTCCTTCACTAAAGATATCTGCTGTTCTATATTCATCTTCTAATGCATTTGTTACTGCATCTTCAATAGCTTTTGCTTCTTCTTCAAGCCCAAATGTATACTTAAGCATCATTGAAACAGAAAGTATAGTTGCAAGAGGATTTGCAATTCCCTTTCCTGCAATATCTGGTGCACTTCCATGAATAGGCTCATATAATCCAAAACTATTATCTCCTAATGATGCAGATGGTAACATTCCTATTGAACCTGTTATCATACTAGCTTCATCTGATAAAATATCTCCAAACATATTATCAGTTAAAATTACATCAAATTGCTTTGGATTTTTTACAAGTTGCATTGCTGCATTGTCTATATAAATGTGGCTTAACTGAACCTCTGGATAATCTTCTGATATTTCTTCTACAATTCTTCTCCATAATCTTGAAGAATCTAAAACATTTGCTTTATCCACGCTAGTTAATCTTTTATCTCTTTTCATAGCTGCTTCAAAAGAAAGCTTTGCTATTCTTCTTACTTCATTTTCATTATATTTTAATGTATCAAAAGCCTCTTCCACACCATTTACAAAAGCTAGTCCTCTATCTCCAAAATAAATTCCTCCAGTTAACTCTCTAACTACAAGAACATCAATTCCATCTCCAATTATTGAATCCTTTAAAGGTGATGCTTCTTTTAAAGCTTTATGAAGAACTGCTGGTCTTAAATTACAATATAATCCTAGTCCTTTTCTTAACCCTAGTATTGCTTGTTCTGGTCTTATCTTTGCACTTGGATTGTCCCACTTTAATCCACCAATTGCTCCCATTATAACTGCATCACTTTTTTTACATTCCTCTAAAGTATCTTCTGGTAATGGCACTCCATATGCATCAATTGCACAGCCTCCCGCTTGAAGGAATGTATAGTTAAATTTATGATTAAACTTTTCACCAATCTTATTTAAAACCTTAAGTCCCTCATCTACAACTTCTGGTCCTATTCCATCACCTGGAATAACAGCTATCTTAAAATCCACTTTACTTTTCCTCCTTTTTCTTTATATAACCAATTAGCCCATTGCAATTTATTATTTCTTGCATAAACGTTGGAAAGGCTTCACCCTTATACTCTTCATTTTTAGTTACATTTTTTATAACTCCAGTATTAAAATCAATTTCCACAACATCGTCTTTTTCTATTTTCTTTGCTGCCTCATCACACTCTAAAATTGGAAGTCCTATATTTATCGCATTTCTATAAAATATTCTTGCAAATGTTGATGCTATAACACAGCTTACTCCCGCTGCTTTTATTGCTATTGGTGCATGTTCTCTTGATGAACCACATCCAAAATTCTTATTTGCAACAATAATATCTCCCTCTTTAACATTTTTAATAAAATCTACATCAATATCTTCCATACAATGCTTTGCAAGCTCTTTATGGTCAGATGTATTTAAATATCTAGCTGGAATAATAACATCTGTATCTACATTATCTCCATACTTAAAAACAGTTCCCCTTGCTTTCATTTTCATGCCCCCTTTATATTAGCTCTGGATTAAATATTTTACCTTTAATAGCTGATGCTGCTGCAACTGCTGGACTAGCTAAATATATTTCTGATTCAACATGTCCCATTCTTCCTACAAAGTTTCTATTTGTTGTTGAAACACATCTTTCCCCCTTAGCTAATATACCCATATGTCCACCTAAACAAGGTCCACAAGTTGGAGTTGAAACTGCTACTCCTGATTCTATTAAATCTGTAATAATCCCCTCTTTTATTGCATCTAAATATATTTTTTGAGTTCCAGGGAATACAATACATCTAACATTTTCATGTACCTTATTTCCTTTTAATATATCTCTTGCTATTCTTAAATCTGAAATTCTTCCATTAGTACATGAACCAATAACAACTTGGTCAATTTCTATGTCAGAAACTTCATCTATAATTTTTGTGTTATCTGGTAAATGTGGAAAAGCAACAGTTGGTCTTATAAGACTTAAATCTATCTCGTAAGTCTTTTCATAAACTGCATCTTCATCTGCCTCATAGATTGTCCACTCTCTTTTACTATGCTCTTTCATATATTCAACAGTCTTTTCATCAACTACAAATATTCCATTTTTAGCACCTGCCTCAATAGCCATATTAGCCATAGTAAATCTATCATCCATAGATAAATCCTTAATTCCATCACCTACAAATTCCATAGATTTATATAAGGCTCCATCAACACCTATCATTCCAATAATATGAAGTATTATATCTTTTCCCGATACCCATTTAGTTTTCTTATTTTTAAGAATAAACTTTATCCCTTTAGGTACCTTAAACCAGCACTTTCCAGTTGCCATTCCAGCTGCCATATCAGTTGAACCAATTCCAGTTGAAAAAGCTCCAAGTGCACCATAAGTACAAGTGTGCGAATCTGCCCCTATAATTACATCACCAGAAACTGCTAAACCTTTTTCAGGAATAAGACAATGCTCAATCCCCATTTGTCCTATTTCAAAATAATTCTTTATATTTTTTTCCCTTGAAAATTCCTTTATACACTTGCATTGCTCTGCAGCTTTCATATCTTTATTTGGTGCAAAGTGGTCTGGAACTATTGCTATCTTTTCCTTATGGAAAACTTTATCTATTCCAAACTTTTTAAACTCATTTATAGCAACTGGAGTTGTAATATCATTTCCAAGAACTAAATCTAAATTAACCTCTATTAATTCTCCTGCCTTCACACTGTCTAATCCTGCATGCTTTGCTAATATCTTTTGAGTCATTGTCATCCCCAATTTTCATTCCCCCTTTTTACATTATTGCTTATTTAAAATCTAACCTTAAATTCTAAAATCACCCTTCTTAGTGATAGTTGTATCGCCTCTTTCAAGAGCTGTGATTCCAGTTCTTACAACCTCTTCAATTCCATACTCGTCCATAAGCTTAATAAGTGCTTCTATCTTGCTTTCATCCCCAGTCAGCTCAATAGTTAAAGTATCTTTAGAAATATCAATTATCTTGCTTCTAAATATCTTTACAACTTCATTTATAGCTCCTCTATTTTCAGTAGTTGCCCTAACCTTAATTAAAACTAACTCTCTATAAACTGATTTATCAGGTCTTAAATTTTCAACGCTTATAATCTCCTCAAGCTTTGTTATTTGCTTTTCAAACTGCTCAAGAACATCATCATCTCCATTTAAACTTATAGTCATTCTTGATATATTAGGATTCTCAGTCTTCCCAACAGAAAGACTGTCAATGTTATATCCTCTTCTTGAAAAGAGTCCTGCCACTCTACTTAAAACCCCTGATGAATTCTTAACTAAAACTGCTAACACATGTCTCTTCATAAAACTTGCCCCCTTTTAATTAATTTAAAATCTTTAATTAAAATAATATGATTTCCCATTTACTCTTATACCAACATATTAACGATAAAACTTATCTTACTTTTTTTACCATTTATTCTTTTCTAAGATTCTACTCTTCCAAAATACAATTGTCAATTTTTTCTATCTACTCTTACAAATAATCTTTTTTGTATTTATATACGCTAAAAAAGCCTAGATTACATTAAATAATCTAGACTTTTAAGCGCTTTATAATTCTTCTATTATGCACTGATGCTCTTTTTCTTTTGAATTATAGCAAATTGCTACTGCTAAAATTCTTTTTCCTTCATTTTCTTTTTTAAACTTTTCTATATATTCTTTTTCTTTTATTTGTTTTATTGCTTCTTCCGGTTTAACATCTTTTTTAAGTTCTACAATAAATGCTGTATCATTTTTCCTTCTAGGATGGAATGTAAAATCTGCATATCCTTTTCCTGTTTTTTCTTCTCTTTCAACTCTATAAGTGTCTCTTGCCGAAAGATATGCTAGTGTCAAAACGCATGATAGGCTGTTCTCATCATTATACTGCAAGATTGGAATTTCTGAGTTATGAATATCATGAAGAATCTTTTCTATCACTTTTGTATCTTTATTAACTGTAGCCTCTAGCATAGTTCTTGATTTTTCTACTATTTCAGCTACATAACCGAAGCTTTTATCTTCTAGTGCCTTTTCAAACTCTCTCATTAATTCTTTATTAGGAATTTTCAAGTACCCATCATAGTAAGATAAAAATCCTAAAACTATCATTGCTGAATAAATTTCTTTTTTATCTCTTGGTGCTCCCTGACCTGCTCTAAATTCCTCATTTATAGTTATATCAATTTCTCCACCAGAAACCATTTCTATGATATCATCTCTTATTTCTAATACATCATATTTAATTAAATTTATTACTTCATCCATAGCTCCTGTATTTGTCCAATAGCTCTTACATTTTTTATTTTGAAGTGCCTTAACTACAGAACGTGGATTATACAATCTTTCATCTTCTTCATTTACATACCCATTATACCAATCACTTATCTCTTCAAAAGATATTTTCTTTTCATTTTTACAAAGCTTTTTTACTTCTTCTTCTGTAAATCCAAAATATTCTCCATATCTTAAATCACTAAGCATAGTAAATTCATCAAACATATTAAGTGCACTTCCACTTGAATATTTTTTTATAGGTAATACTCCTGTCATATAACAAAGTGCCACGTATGGTTGGTCTTTCAAAAGATTTCTTAAAAATTCTAAAAACTCATTTTGATTTTCTTTAAATAAATTATTGTTAAATATATAATCCCACTCATCAAAGATAAATATAAATTTTTCACCAGTTCTAGTTATCATTCTACTTAAGCTATCATTTTCATTAACAATCTTTGTTTCAAAAACTTCTATAAGTTCTTTTTTAACTTCACTTACAATATTTTTTATATATTCTTCATAAGTCCTCATATTTTCTGGAATCTCATTAAAACTAATATTTATAACATTATACTTATTTATATGCTTTTCATAGTTACAATCCTTACTTACATTCAATCCACCAAAAACTTCTCTTGAATCAACAGCTTTAGAATAATACGCTCCTAGCATGTCTGCTACAGATGTTTTTCCAAATCTTCTAGGTCTAGTTACACAGATATACTTGCTTTTAGTAGATATCTTTTTACTTACTAGATTTATCATTTCTGATTTATCTACAAAGTATTCTTCATTAACAAGTTCCCTATAATTTTCAAAAGGTTTATCACCATTTAAATACAAATTCACTTTTACCCCTCCTCTTTGAATTTACTCTATTCTAATATAATAATTATATCATAGCCTATTAACTATTATTAACCTAATCCCAACTTTTAAACACCTCTAAAAAAATTCCACTAGCCTTAACTAGTGGAAAAATTCTTAATTTTTAATTTTTAATTTTTAATTTCCAATTATCTCCCTATCTTTTTCCAGCATCAAATGGCTCTCCTGCAGCTTTTGGTGCTTGTGATGATTTTGAGAATACTATAAGTGCTAATAATGTTACTATATATGGGAATAATTTTAGTGCAACTGGTGGTATTTGCTCAAGTGATGGTATAGCCCCTGATACATTTGCAATTGTTGTTGCAAATCCAAAGAACATTGTTGCTCCTAATATTCCAAGTGGCTTCCATTGTCCAAATATAAGTGCTGCAAGTGCTAGGAACCCAAGTCCTGCAACGCTTCCATTAAATTCTCCTGAATAAGTTACTATAATAATAGCTCCTCCAAGTGCTGAAAGCCCTCCTGAAATCATTACTCCTATATATCTCATTTTAAAAACACTTACTCCTGCTGCCGCTGCTGCTTGTGGATGTTCTCCACATGCTCTAAGTCTCATTCCAAAGCTAGTTTTATAAAGTATAAAAGCACTTATTAAAACTATTGCTAAAACAAGCCATGTTGTTGGATATGTGTTTGTGAATAACATTCCTATTACAGGTATTTCTGATAACATTGGAATATCTTGTGGTACAAATCCCATTTGAATTCCTATATTTCCACTTCCTGTTATACTTCTTGCTAAAAATATTGTTAATGCCCCAGCTATCATATTTATAGCTGTTCCACTTATTACTTGGTTTGCATTTAAGTTAATACTTGCAAATGCATGTAATAATGAAAATAATGCTCCTACTATTACTGCTACTAAAAGTCCAATCCATAAATGCATATTACTTCCTGCTGGAAATTTCCCTTGTAATTCTGATATTGTAAATGCTCCTGCAAATGAACCTACTATCATAAATCCATCTAATCCTATATTTACAATTCCGCTTCTCTCACAATATAATGCTCCTAAAGCTGTAATAAGTAGTGGTACCATATATGCCATTGCATAAGGAAATATTTGCTCAATTGTTTCAAACATCTACACTACCTCCTTTACATTATTTTCTGTTTTATTTTCTACTTTATTTTTTCGTTTCTTCGATATTTTATCCATAACTCTACTTATAACTACGCTTGTAGCTGCAAAGTAAATTATAATTGCTATTATTGTATCAGCTATTTCTGGTGGTATCTGAGTCATAGCTGTCATAAATCCTTTTCCTGTATAAAGTATTCCAAAGAATATTGCTGAGAATAATACTCCCACTGGAGAATTTGCTGCAAGAAGTGCAACTGCTATTCCATCAAATCCTTGTGATGGCATAACCCCAATTTGAAGTGATGTTGTATTTCCTGCATATTGTGCTATTCCTGCAAGTCCTGCAAGTGCTCCTGCTATCATCATTGATAATACTATATTTCTATTTACAGGCATTCCTGCATATTCAGCTGCATGTCTATTGAATCCTACTGCTTTAAGCTCATATCCTAAAACTGTTTTATTTAATATAAATGCTATTACTGTTACTGCAACTAAAGCTATAAATACTCCTAAATTTATAAATGAACCATCAAAAGCTTTTGTTAAAGCTTCTATTCTTAAATTTGCATGAATGGCTAATGAACTTGATTCAGTTTCAACTCCACCTCTGAAGTATGCTGGTATTGCATAAAATACTATCCAATATGCAATCCAGTTCATCATTATTGTTGATACAACTTCATGAACATTAAATTTAGCTTTTAATATTCCAGGAATCATAGCCCAAACAGCACCTGTTATAATAGCTGCCATAATCATTAATGGTAGCATTACACCTTTTGGCATATCTAATGTTAGTCCTATTGCAAGTGCTACAAATCCTCCCATTAACATTTGACCTGGTGCTCCTATATTAAATAGACCTGTTTTAAATGCAAATGCAACTGAAAGCCCTGTTAATATAAGTGGTGCTGCTGTTGCCAGAGTATTTCCTATTCTTTCTAGGTTCATTAATCCCCCTCTAAATAAGAATGTATACCCTTCTACTGGATTTTTACCTATGGCAGCCATTAATAAGGCTCCAGCTAAAAGCCCAAATACTACTGCAAGTAATGATAAAAGCCATTGTTTCTTACCCATTTAAAACACCTTCCTTTTTAACACCAGCCATCATAAGACCAACTTCATTTTCATCTGTTTCTTTTGCTTCTACAACTCCTATAAGTTCTCCACCATTAATAACTGCTATTCTATCTGAAACATTTAAAACTTCATCAAGCTCTAAAGAAACTAAAAGAACTGCTTTTCCTTTATCTCTTTCTTCTATTAATCTTTTATGGATATACTCTATTGAACCTACATCTAATCCTCTAGTTGGTTGTACTGCTATAAGAAGTTCTGGCTTCATTTCTATTTCTCTTCCTATAATTGCTTTTTGTTGATTTCCTCCAGACATTGACCTTGTAATTGTCACTTCATCTTCAGCCGACCTTACATCAAATGCCTTTATTATTTCTTTTGCATATTCTCTTATTGCTTTTTTATTTATTATTCCTTTATTTGAAAATGGTTTATTTTTATAAGATTTAAGAACCATATTATTTTCTAAACTATAATCTAAAACTAATCCTCTTTTATGTCTATCTTCTGGTATATATGCTATTCCTTTATCAATTCTTTCTCTTATAGATAATGTCTCAACATTATTTCCTAAAAACTCAATATTTCCTGAAACAATATTTTTCATTCCTGTAATAGCTTCAACTAATTCAACCTGTCCATTACCTTCCACTCCTGCTAGACCTACAATTTCTCCACCTCTAACTTCTAATGAAAAGTCTTTAAGACCAAGTACACCTTTTTTTCTATTTACAGATAAATTATTTACTTTTAATACAATATCCTTTGGATTTGCCTCTTTCTTTTCTACCTTAAATGATACTTCTCTTCCTACCATCATTTTAGCCATATGGGCTTCAGTAGTATCTTTAACATCTACAGTTCCTATATATTTTCCTCTTCTTATAACTGTACATCTATCAGCAATTTCCTTTATCTCTTTTAACTTATGTGTAATTATAATTACTGATTTTCCTTCTTTTATTAAATCTCTAATTATATTCATTAACTCTTTTATTTCTTGTGGTGTTAATACTGCTGTTGGCTCATCTAATATAAGCACGTTTGCATTTCTATAAAGCATTTTTAGTATTTCTACCCTCTGTTGCATTCCTACTGAAATATCTTCAATTTTTGCATGTGGGTCTATATTTAAATTATATTTTTCTGATAACTCTTTTATCTTTTTTGCTGCACTTTCTTTATCTACTATAAAACCAAACTTTTTAGGCTCAAGTCCTAGTATAATATTTTCTGTAACAGTAAAATTTTCAACAAGCTTAAAGTGCTGATGAACCATTCCTATTCCATATTCATTTGCTTTGCTAGGTCCTGTTATTTTCACTTCTTTTCCATTTATTTTTATTTCACCCTTATCTGGTTGATATAATCCAAATAAAACACTCATTAAAGTAGACTTTCCTGCTCCATTTTCCCCTAAAAGTGCATGAACTTCACCTTTTTTTAAAGTTAAAGTTATATTATCATTTGCTACTATTCCCGAAAATTCTTTACGGATATTTAGCATTTCAACTACATATGCCATCTCTCTTCCCCCTAGAAACTCTTTATATTTTAAAAGAGAGACTCTCAAAATTTAAAAACCTTATTTTTGAGAATCTCTCCTATCTTATAAAAACTAAGCTATTAAGTCACCTTTTTCAGCTGAAACTTTTACTTCTCCAGCTTTCATTTTTTCTGTTACTTCTTTAACTTTTGCTAATGTATCTTCTGAAAGGTTTGGATTCTTTTCTGGAATTCCTACACCATCATTGTTGATATCGTAAACTAAAGTTTGTCCACCTGGGAACTTACCTTCTTGTTCAGCTTTTATCATATCAAATGATGATTTTCCAATTTTCTTAGTAGCTGAAGTAAGAATAACTGACTTTTCACCTTCATATACACCTTCTGCAAATTGGTCAACGTCAACTCCTACAACCCAAGCTTCTTTCCCTTTACTAGCTCTTCCTTTTGCTTCTGTTATAGCTCCAACTCCAACTTTACCAGCTGAAACGAATATAGCTTTAACATTTCTATCATACATAGTTGCTGCTAATTGTTGTCCTACTGCAACATCTTCAAATGAGTTTGCATATTTAACATTTTCTTTCTTTATAGTAGTTTTTGTTCCGTAATTATCATTAGCATATTTAACACCTTGTTGGAATCCCCAGTTAAACTTTTGTACTGGTGGAATTTCTAATCCTCCAATAAATCCTAAGTCACCTTCTTTAATTTGAAGTGCTGTTGCAACTCCTGCTAAGAATCCTGATTGCTCTTCAGCGTAAAATATAGATACTGAATTTTCTCCTACTTTACCTTCTTTTGATTCATTAGTTTCTTTTGGAACTCCATCAAGTAATACAAATTTAGCATCTTTGTATTTCTCTTGTGCTTCATAAATAGCTGTTTCAAACTTATATCCTGGTGTTACAATAAACTTGTTTCCAGCATCATATATGTTTCCAATTTCTTTAATGTAGTCTGCATGAGTTTGTCCTGATGGCTTTAAGTATTGATTTTCAATTCCTAACTCCTTCTTAGCTTGTTCAATTCCTTCCCATGTTCCTTGGTTAAAGCTTTTGTCATCAATAGTTCCAACATCTGTAACCATTCCAACCTTCATTGCTTCTTTCTTTTCACCTTCTGATGAAGAACCTCCACAACCTGCTAAAACGCCTGTTGCCATAAGTAGTGTCATTGCTAGTGCAAGTGCCTTCTTTTTCATTTAATTTTCCCCCTCTAATTCCCGATTGTATCTTTAACAAATACAACCAACCTTTTTTGTTCATAGTTTTGACAAATTTATTATACTATTTACTTCCATTTTATTCAATATATATGATTATTTTTCCATTTTTATAATACTATTAATTTTTTTCTTGTATTTTTATTCATCTTTCATCCCCAAGTTATATTTATACCTTTATTTGTAATATTTTAATCATTTTATTGCCAATTTAATAATTATTTAACTTTTTTACTTATTTATTGCATAAAAAAAGATAACAATATTATTAAATTGCTATCAAAAAAAATATCTTTTTTAATTATATGTGCTATACAATTTACCCTATTTCAGTGTCTTTAATGTATGGTATTACTCTTACCTCTACATTTGGTGCTTCTGATAAAACTTTATTTATTGTAGAACCTCTAAATAAAGTTTGTAATCTACTTCTTCCACTATGACCTAATATAATTTGTGTTATTCCTTCTTCTTTTGCAAAATCTACAATAGCTTTTGAAACTGATTTACTTTCCTTTTCTACAATTACTGCATCTAATGATTTTGCTAAAGCCTTATGCTTTTCTAGCATCACATCAAACTCTTTATATTCTCTCTTTGCTACAACATTTGTACAATCTACTACTAATACATAAAGATTACACCTATATCTTCTAGCCACTCTATACGCATGTCTTACAAGCTTTGAGCTATTCGGGTTAGAGCTTACACATACTAATACCTTCTCATTTATATTTATATTATCTTTAAATTCTCTATTTTTCTTTAAAATAGTTAAATCGTCATCAATTTCATTTGCAGCTTCTCTAAGTGCAAGCTCTCTAAGTGCTATAAGATTGCTTTTTACAAAAAAGTTTTCTAATGCCCTTTTTACATTTTCTTTTTTATAAATGTGACCATCTCTTAATCTTTGTATAAGCATTTCTGGTGGCAAATCTATAACCATAATATCATCTGCAATTTGTAGCATTCTATCTGGAACTGTTTCTCTTACCTTCACTCCTGTTATTTCAGAAACCATATCATTAAGGCTTTCTATATGTTGAATATTTACAGTAGTCATAACATTACTACCACTATTTAAAATATCAAGAACATCTTCAAACCTTTTTTTATTTTTGACACCTTTTGCATTAGTATGTGCGAGCTCATCCACAATGACCCATTCGGGATTTTGTTCAATTATTTCAGGTGTATCCATCTCTTCTAAAATGATGCCCTTATAATTAATCTTTTCTCTAGCTACTACTTTTAGTTTACCTATTTTCTCTTTTGTTTCATGCCTCCCATGATCCTCAACATATCCAATGATTATATCTTTACCTTCCTCTAACATCTTGTTTCCTTCTTCAAGCATTCTATATGTTTTTCCAACACCTGGTGAGTATCCAAGATATATTTTTAATATCCCTCTTCCCTCCTTTTTATTTTTTTTATCTCTATGAAATTCTTCTATTCTATAATCAGTTATCTCCTTATTCATTTTTAATAGTTTCCTTTCTATAAAAAATGAAGAATGACATTACTTCCATTCTTCATTAATTATTTTATTTTATTAAATTTCTTTCCTTAAAAACTTTTAGGTTTAACTCTAAAACATTAACTAAGCCTTTATTTGCACTTTCATTAATATCTTTTTCAAGTATTTCCTTACTTACTCCTGTTTTTTGAGCTATTCTTTCTACTTGAACCTTAGCACCATCAACTGTTATGTTTGGATCTAATCCTGATGCTGATTGTGTAAACAACTCTCCTGGTAGTTCATTTCTTGTTATTGTTGGATTTTCTTTCAAGAAATTATTAATCTCTCTATTCACTTCTTTTTCAAGCTGTTTTGAACTACAACATAAATCTTTATCTCCTGATTCTGGTACAATATTTTTATCTTCTTTGGTCATATTGTAATTTATTGTTGATGGTCTACCATGAAAATAATTAGGATCATTATTAAAGTCTTGTCCTATATATTTTGAACCAACCACCTGTCCATTTTCATATATTAAACTTCCATTTGCTTCTTTATGTGCTGCAACTTGTCCTACTCCTGTTAAAACTAAAGGATAGATTATTCCACAAAGAATTGCAAAAAATATTGTTATTTTTATTCCTATTTTTACCTGTTTCATAACCTTCCCCCTACATTCCTATCATTCTTAAAAGTGGAGTTATTATCATATCAATTATTTTAATTCCTATAAATGGAGTTATTATTCCACCTACACCAAAGATTAAAACATTTCTTAGTAATAACATCTCTGCTTTCATTGGTCTATATTTTACACCCTTCATTGCTATAGGTATAAGTATTGGTATTATTATTGCATTAAAGATTAATGCAGATAATATAGCTGATGCTGGTGAATGTAAGTGCATAATATTTAATACCTTCATTTGTGGTATTGCTGTAATAAATATAGCTGGTATTACGGCAAAGTATTTTGCTATATCATTTGCAATACTAAATGTTGTTAATGCACCTCTTGTAATTAAAATCTGTTTACCTATTTCAACTACTTCTAATATTTTAGTTGGATTAGAATCTAAGTCAACCATATTAGCAGCTTCTTTTGCTGATGTTGTTCCTGTATTCATTGCAATCCCTACATCTGCTTGTGCAAGTGCTGGTGCATCATTTGTTCCATCACCAGTCATTGCAACTATCTTACCTTGGTCTTGTTCTTTTTTTATAACTGCAATTTTATCTTCTGGTTTACATTCAGCTACAAAATCATCAACTCCTGCTTCTCTTGCAATAGTTTCTGCTGTTAATGGGTTATCACCTGTACACATTACTGTTCTAATTCCCATTTCTCTAAGTCTTTCAAATCTTTCAACAAGTCCTGGTTTAACAGTATCTTTTAAATAAATAACCCCATAAATTTTATTATCTACGCAAACAGTTAATGGTGTTCCACCATATTTTGAAACTTGTTCAACTTTTTCATCTAAATCATTTGGTATATTTCCACCTAACTGCTCAGCAAAAGTTTTTATAGCAGAACTTGCACCTTTTCTTACTCTAGTTCCATCTTTTAAATCTACTCCACTCATTTTTGTTTGAGCTTGGAATTCAATAAATTCCATTCCATTGTAATTATCTATACTATCAGTTATTCCTAGCTTTTCTGCTAAATCAACTACTGACTTTCCTTCTGGTGTTGTATCTAAAAGTGATGTAATAAGTGCTTTCTTTATTAGCTCATCTTTAGATACATCTCCTACTGGTAAAAAGTCCGCTGCAAGTCTATTACCAAATGTTATAGTTCCAGTCTTATCTAATATCATTACATCAACATCACCACAAGACTCAACAGCCTTACCTGACATTGCTATCATATTAAATCTTGTAACTCTGTCCATTCCAGCTATTCCTATTGCTGATAATAATCCTCCAATAGTTGTTGGAATTAAACAAACAAGAAGTGCAACTAATGTTGCTACTGAAATCTCTACATTTAAATATCCTGCTAGTGGATACAATGTAACTATAACTACTAAAAATATTATTGTTAATGATAATAATAATGTACTAAGTGCAATTTCATTTGGAGTTTTCTTTCTTTCAGCTCCTTCAACAAGCTTAATCATTTTATCTAAGAAAGATTCTCCTGGTGTTACTGTTATTTCAACCTTTACCCAGTCTGAAACAACTCTAGTTCCACCTGTTACAGATGCAAAATCTCCACCCGACTCTTTAACTACTGGTGCTGATTCTCCTGTTATGGCACTTTCATCAACTGATGCAATACCTTCTATAACTTCTCCATCATTTGGAACTAAGTCTCCTGATTCAATTAAGATTATATCTCCTTTTTGAAGTTCATCAGCATTTACTATTTTATATGTTCCATCTTCATTTAATAGTTTTGCCTTTGTATTTTGTTTAGTTTGTTTTAAGGTACTTGCCTGTGCTTTCCCTCTACCTTCTGCAATCGCTTCTGCAAAGTTTGCAAAAAGAATTGTTATAAATAATATAACTGCTACTATAAAATTATATATTCTTACATCCCCACTAGCATTAGTATGTCCAAATAAATTTGGGAAAATTGCTAACAAAAGAACTATTATGAATCCTATTTCAACAATAAACATTATTGGATTTTTAATCATATTCCTTGGGTCTAGCTTTTTAAATGAATCTTTAAATGCTTTTCCTACTATATCTTTACTTAAAAGTTTCTTTTTTTCTACTTCTTTTTCACTCACAACTTTCACCTCGCTATCCTAAAAATCTTAAATGCTCTGTTATTGGTCCAAGTCCTAATACAGGAAGGAATGTTAATGCCCCAATAACTAAGATTATTACTATAAGCATTACTCCAAAAATAACATTATCTGTTCTAAATGTTCCTACTGTTTTAGGCACTGCCTTTTTATTTGCAAGAGATACTGATACTGCTAAAAGAAGTATTATTGGTGCAAATCTTCCTATTAACATAATTATTCCTGTAATTATATTAAAGAATCCACCATTATTCATATATCCACTCATTAAAGAACCATTATTTGCACTTGCACTTGTAAATTCGTAGAGAACTTGTGTAAATCCATGGAATCCAGCATGAACTCCTGCTATAGCTGCTTCCCCTGAAAGTAATGTAATTACTGTTGAGAATAAAACTAATATAGGATGTATAACAATTGCTAATGCAATGAGCTTAATTTCCTTTGCTTCAACTTTTTTACCAAAGAACTCTGGTGTTCTTCCAACCATAAGTCCACAAATAAATACTGTTAATAATACATACATAATAATGTTTAAGAATCCAACTCCTGTTCCTCCAAACAATGTGTTTAACATCATTCCAAAAAGAGCTGCAAATATAAACATTGGATTCATGGCATTTAAAGCTACATTTGTACTTCCTGTAGTAAATGTTGTGGTTATTGTACTAAATAAACTTGAACCCAAATGTCCAAACCTTAAATCTTGACCTTCTGAACCACTCATACCTTTAGCTAGTCCTAGTTTTTGTAATGCTTCATTTCCATGAGACATTGAATGATACATAATAAAGAACATTCCAGCTACTAATAAGAGTAATGCTACTACTATTACTACGCTTTGCTTTTTATTTTTAACAGTATCACCAAAGGCCACTATAAACGAACCTGGTAATATTGTCATTGATATCATTTCAATAAAGTTTGTTACTATAGTTGGGTTAGCAAATGGATGTGCTGAGTTTGCAGCAAAGAATCCTCCACCATTTGTTCCTAAATGCTTTATAGCCTCTAATGATGCTATTGGGCCAAGCATTATGCTTTGGAAATGCCCTGTTATTGTTTTAAAGCTTTCTATACCTTTAAGACTTTGTGGTACTCCACAGAATACTAAAATAATTCCTATTACAAATGCAAATGGAATTAAAAGTCTTGTTAAAAATCTTGTGAAATCTATATAAAAGTTTCCTAAAGATTTTTCTTTTCCTGCAACAGTTCTGATAAATCCAGATGCAATAGCACATCCTGTAGCTGCTGAAGTAAACATTAAAAATGTTATGACTATCATTTGAGTAAGGTTTGAAACCATACTTGCACCTGCATAATGTTGAAGATCTGTATTTGTCACAAATGATGCTGCTGTATTAAACGCTAAACTAAAGCTAAAATTCTTCCCATGCTTTAAAGAATTAAATATTGGGATAAAGCCTTGTATCTTTAATATGATAAATCCAAATAAAAACATAAAGAAGTTACTTATAAGTAGTGCCTTTACGTATTCTTTAAAACTCATATTATCTTTCTTAATTCCACATATTTTATAAATAAAATTGTCTATTTTATCAAAAAAACCACTTGTCTTGTAATTTCTAAAATTTATAATATTAGAAATATACTTTCCTACAATAGCTATTAAGATTATAAACACTATTAAAAATATTATTAATTGTATTGCTACCAATTTCTTTTCCTCCTAAGCTAAAATTTATCTGGATTAAATAATGCATAAAATAAATATCCAAATATTAATATAACGATAATTCCTAGTAATATCATAATTTACTCCTCCAAAGTTATACTTAATCTCTATCTATTAAGATTATATCTATATTCCCTTAACTTTCTAGGCATTATTTATTACATTTCCTTGAATATATTGTTTTTTATTCCCAAATTTTTTTCCATTATTTTTCTTTATTTTTTGAATAATTAAAGATGGCTTTATTCACATATAAGGATTTTTTTCTATATTTTTATAACTATATATACATTTTTTGCAAGTCTTTTTTTTATTGTTGCATCTCTAAATTTCTTTCCCTTTTAATTTTATGAATTTTTTTCATTTTTAATAAATTTTCTTTGTATTTATAATCTGCTTTTTACTATTTAGACTTATTTTTCCTAGTATTTTTAGAATTTTTAAATAATAAAAGATATGTTAAATAAAACCTTTAACTAAATGAAAAAAAATATTATACTTATTTAATGAGAAAATTTATGTAAACCTAGGGGGCTTATTATGAGAAAAAAAGATATACTCGAATTAAAAAAGCGTTTTAAAAAAGAACAATGTACCTTCACTAAAATGTGTGGTTGCTATGTTAATGGAGAAAAAACCATTTTATCTACCTTTAGAGAAACGTTCTTAAACTTAGAAGAAGATGAATTTTTTAAATACTTAGAGATAGCTAAAAAAGTTCTTTCTGGAACTGTTGGAAACAACATTTTAGAATTAAACTTTCCACTTAACGAAGATTTAGTTAATGAAAAACAAGTTTCATTAATTACTCTTAAAAACAGTGGATTAAAAGATGATGCTCTTTTAGAGCCATTTTATCAATCAATTATAGATAACTATGATTATACTGGAAACTTTTTAATCTTACTTTTTCATGATGCATATGACGTTATAACAAAAACTAAAGATAACCTAAAGCTAGATGAATCAGATGAAGTTTATGAATATGTCCTTTGTGCTATTTGCCCTGTTTCATTATCTAAGCCAGGTCTTAGATATTTTGAAGAAGATAATTCAATAAAAGCACGTATAAGAGATTGGGTTGTTGAAATGCCTACAAATGGCTTTGTATACCCAGCGTTCATTGACCGTAGTGCTGATGTTAGTTCATTAATGTATTACACTAAAAATGCTAAAGAACCACATTATGAGCTTATGGAAAATGCTTTAGGTTGTGCCTCAAAAAGAACCGCTACTATTCAAAAAGAAGCTTTCCAATCAGTAATTATAGATTCACTTCCTCCTACTGAAAAAGATGTTGATAAAGTATTTATGGAGGTTCAAGACAGTCTTAACACTGTAATTGAAGAATATAATTCAATTTATGATGATACAGATGCAGAGCCTATCTCTTTAACTAAAGAAAAGATTCAAGAAGTTTTAATTCAAAGTGGAATTGATGAAGAAACTACAGTAAAAATTGAAAAATCTTTTGATGAAAACTTTGGGGATGAAGTTCCTTTAGCAGAAAGTCTTTTAGACCAAAAGCTTCTTAAAGCTCATGAACAAAAAAGAAAAGAAGAAAGACTTCAAAAACAAGTAGAAAACCTTCAAGAACAACTTGAAGAAGCTAAATCTGAAATAGCTTTAAGCAGTGAAGCTTTAGATTCAGATAATATAGATGATATTGAAAAACAAAATTATGACGTAGTTGTACATGTTAATCCTGAAAAAGTTTCACAAATCAAATCACAAATTATAGATGGACAAAAATGTATCATTATTCCTATAAATGAAGATGAACAAACCAAAATTAACGGACAAGATGATATTTTAAACTAAGAAAAAGGAAGTTCAAATCTGAACTTCCTTTACTTATTTATATCAAACTATTTGTTTTTCTTTTCTTTTTTCGCTGGAGCTACCTTAGCTTCTGCTTTTTTATTTTCACCATAGAATGATGTGATATACATTTCTTTTAATTCTTTCATTAATGGGTATCTTGGGTTAGCACCTGTACATTGGTCATCAAATGCTTGCTCAACCATTTCATCTAATGTTTCTTTGAATTTAACTTCACTTACACCAGCTTCTTGAATAGTTTTTGGCATATTAACTTTAGCTTGTAATCCTTCGATAGCTTTTATTAATAATTCAACTTTTTCTTCATCAGTATTTCCACCTAATTGTAAGTGATCTGCTATTTTAGCATATCTCCATGCTGCATTTGGATATTTGTATTGAGCAAATGCTGCTTGTTTAGTTGGAGCATCTTCTGCATTGAATCTAATAACTTCTTTCATAACTAATGAGTTAGCCATTCCGTGTGGTAAGTGGTGGAATGCTCCTAATTTATGAGCCATTGAGTGGTTAATTCCTAAGAATGCGTTACTGAATGCCATACCTGCCATACATGAAGCATGAGCCATTTTTTCTCTAGCTTTAACGTTAGTCATACCTTCGTTATAAGCATCTGGTAAGTATTTGAATACTAATCTTATAGCTTCTAAAGCCATTCCGTTAGTGAATTCTGAAGCCATTATTGAAACATATGCTTCAATTGAGTGTACTAATACGTCTATACCAGCACAAGCTGTTAATCCTTTTGGAGATGTCATCATTAATTCTGCATCAACGATAGCCATATCTGGAGTTAACTCGTAGTCAGCTAGTGGATATTTTACTCCTGTAGTTTCATCAGTTATAACTGCGAATGGAGTAACCTCTGATCCTGTTCCTGCTGAAGTTGCTATTGAAACCATCATAGCTTTTTCACCCATTGTTGGGAATTTGTATATTCTCTTTCTTATATCCATAAATGTCATAGCTAAGTCATGGAAATTAACTTCTGGGTGCTCATACATAACCCACATGATTTTAGCAGCATCCATAGCTGATCCACCACCAAGTGAAATTACAACGTCAGGTTGGAAGCTTGCCATTTCAGCAGCACCTGCTCTAGCACATCTTAATGTTGGGTCTGGCTCAACATCTGAGAATATTTTGTATTGGATTCCGTTAGCTTCTAATATTTCTGTAACTTTGTTTGTGTATCCCATTTCAAATAATACTTTATCTGTTACGATAAATGCTTTCTTTTTACCCATTTCTCCTAATTCGCTTAAGGCAACTGGTAAACATCCATATTTGAAGTAAGTTTTTTCTGGAACTCTAAACCAAAGCATATTTTCTCTCCTTTCAGCAATACTCTTAACATTGATTAAGTGCTTAGGACCTACGTTTTCTGAAACTGAGTTTCCTCCCCATGATCCACATCCAAGTGTTAATGATGGTGCTAATTTGAAGTTAAATAAATCTCCAATAGCCCCTTGAGCTGCTGGCATATTAATTAATGTTCTTGCTGTTTTCATTCTTTCACCAAAAGTTAATACTCTATCTCTGTTAACTATTTGATCTGTGTAAAGAATTGAAGTATGACCCATACCACCTAATTCGATTAATCTATCAGCTTTATTTAAAGCATCTTCAAATGATGTTGCTT